>JBDTNA010000038.1:0-13878 GCA_039933985.1 Gemmatimonadales bacterium
CCGGATTCCGTGAAGTGGGCGCAGCGGGAGCTGAACGCGAGGTCGAGCTGTTAAAAACGGTGCGCAAGCATGGAATCCGCATGATCGGACCCAACTGCATGGGCGTGATCAACACTGATCCTCGCATAAGGATGAATGGCACATTTGCGCCATTTATGCCCCCCGGCGGAAAAGCAGCGTTCGTGTCGCAGTCGGGCGCTCTTGGCGTCAGCGTTCTCGATTATGCAACCGAGTTCGGGATCGGGATCGCGCAGTTTGTGTCCATGGGGAACAAGCCAGATGTGAGCGGCAATGATCTGCTCGAGCAGTGGGAGAACGATCCAGCCATCGAGCTGATCCTCATGTACGTAGAGAACTTCGGCAACCCGCGGCGGTTCCTCGAGATTGCGGGCCGCATTACTCCGCACAAGCCCATCGTGGTGGTCAAGTCGGGACGATCGGTCGTCGGCGCCCGCGCAGCATCGAGTCATACCGGAGCGCTGGCTGCTAACGACAGCTCGGTTGACGCGCTCCTGAAACAGGCAGGTGTGCTTCGGGCCCACAGTGTGGAAGAGCTATTCGATATTGCGATGTCGCTATCGGTTCTCAAGCTGCCGCGAGGCAGGCGAACGGCTGTCCTCACTAACTCGGGAGGACCCGGAGTGCTCGCAGCGGACGCACTCGGCGATCACAAGGTTGACCTGGTGGAATTTCAGCCCGGTACCGTCAAAAAGCTTGCGCCTTTGTATCCGGCTGAAGCTTCGATTCGCAACCCGCTCGACATGATCGCGTCGGCCAATGCGCAGGGATACCGCAACGCGCTGGATGCAATTCTCGACGACGAAGGAGTTGACATTGCAGTCGCGATTTTCACGCCGCCGCTTGGAGTTCGTACGGAGGAAGTGGCCGAAGCAATCGGAAGCGTAGCATTGAAGCATCCCGACAAACCGGTCGTGTCAGTGCTGATGGGCCGTGCCGGACTGCCACAGGGAAAATCGGAGCTTCTCGCGTGTGGTGTTCCCGCATACGTCTTTCCGGAATCCGCGGCGCGAGCCGTTGGTGCATTGATACGTCAGAGCGAGTGGACTCACCGTCCCGTACTCGCTGTTCCGACCGCGTCGGAGCTTTCGGCGAGCCAGGCCGCAGTACGTGCAATCATAGATAGAGTACGCGCCAGAGGTGAACGGAAGCTCGATGAGTCCGAAGCTCTGTACGTGCTCAAGGCCTATGGAATACCAACGACTTCCGAGAAGATTGCGACCAGTCCCGCCGAAGCAGCGCTGTTTGCCGAAGAGATCGGCTGGCCGGTGGTGCTGAAGGTCGTCTCTCCGCAAATACTTCACAAATCCGATGTTGGCGGGGTTCGGCTGAATCTGACAAACGAAATCAACGTTACGTCGGCATACCGTGGGATCGTTGCAGCAGCCAGAAGAGCAGTGCCATCGGCGACAATTTCAGGCGTGCTCGTTCAGAAGCAGATCGCGCCGGGGCGCGAGCTCATTGCGGGAATAACCCGGCAGCCGGGCTTCGGCCCGCTCGTCATGGTGGGACTCGGAGGAGTCTTTGTCGAGGCTCTGCGAGATGTGACCTTCCGACTCGCACCTATCAACGCGCGCGATGCATCGGAGATGATTTCGGAGCTGCGCGGCGCGGCGATACTCGGCGCATTGCGTGGGGGTCCACCGGCCGACAGGGCATCAGTGATCGATGTGTTGGTTCGCGTGGCACGACTCGGTGCCGACTTCCCGGAAATTGAAGAGCTGGATATCAATCCGATCGTCGTGTCGGACAGTGGGGTAGTCGCTGTTGACGCGAGAGTGCTACTCTCCGAAACAGAGTCGGTGCATTCGGTCGTGAAGCAGGCCGCGCGAGCGCGACATGATGAAAGGGTGATTGCATGAACGCCGCGACGATCGTCACCAACGTCGGCGGCGTGCGGTTCGGCGCGCGGGTTCGCCAGCACACCGTCTTCACCGATCAGGGTGTAAAGGGTGGCGGAAGAGATTCTGCTCCGAGCCCTGTAGATCTTCTCGGCGTTGCGCTCGGAAGCTGTATCGCGTTTTACGTACGTCAATTCCTCCTCACGCGCCTGTTCACGGCGGATGAAATGCGCGTGGAGGTAACGCAGCGAAATGCAATCGAGCCAGCACGCGTCGCGGAATTCAATGTTCTGATAGCGTTGCCGAATGAGTTGCCGGCGCGCTACAGACCCGTGCTCGACCGTGTAGTGAAGACGTGTCCAGTCTACAACACGCTGGCAGCTGGAGCGACCATCAACGTCGAAGTCACTACTCCGTCGGTAGGCTCCCTTGACGACTTTGCCGAGATAGCCGACTGCATCGGCAGATGATGATGACTGCAATATCTAATTCCACTCTGGCCAGGATGGTAGGTATGTTGCCGAGATCACTGGTTGGTGCATGCGTTTCGATCGGACTGATTGGATGCGCGAGCGCCACACCGCACACAACGAGATCAGCTATCTCGTCGAGTCAACCCGCGGATGTCGTCTGGTTTACGGGATCGTCCAATATCCGCGCATTCAAATGCAGCTCGACGCAGGTTGCCGTATCGGCGGAGGCAGCACTCGAAGAGTATGAGCGCACGAGAGCTGATGGCGTGCCAGCGGTGAGGAGCGCAGCGATGGCGATTCCAATTCGCTCGCTCGATTGCGGCATCAGAAAGATGAATCACGATCTTTACGTGACCCTTGGAGGCGACGCGAATCCGACGATCAGCTTCGCACTATCGAACTATCAAGTGCTCAGTACAGGCGCGCCCGGCTCCGTTCGCATGAACGGAGTTCTGCGACTCGGCAGCACGACCAACTACATGACTGTACATGGAAATGTCATTCGCGATGCCGATGGGACTCTAAGGCTGCGCGGCGAGCGAATGATCGATGTAAGAGATTATGGCGTTCACCCTCCTCGCCGCTTTGGAGGCTTGCTCAAGGTGAGGCCAGACATTGACGTTCATTTCGACGTCGCAGTCAGACCTCTTGTCGATCCGTTGGGAATCCTGACGAGTCTGCTTCAGTAAACGCCTATCTGGTGACCCCCGGCCACGGCCGCGCTTCGCCCTTGATGGTGCGCCAGAGAATGCGGTTGAACAATTCTTCATCGGCGATGTCTTCCTTCTGGAGCGCAAGCTTTCGCGATGCTTCGGCGAGCGCTCCTTTCGCCGGATTACGTTCCTCGAGCGACACCGAGGGGATCAGGGCGACATAAGGCCTCACGTCAGGACGCGACGCCCAGATGTCGCGCAGCGGCCGACCGAAACGATCGAAGTGCGACATCGTGCGCAGCTTCAGGAGTTCTTCCATCGTCGCGACGACGTCGGTCGTGTTGGTGAAACGGTGAACCACTCCACCACGCGCCCACGGTGAGATCACGAGCATCGGCGAGCGATGCGAGTCCACGTGATCGGATCCGTTCTGTGCATCATCCTCGACAACGAACACTGCAGTGTTGCGCCAGAACTGCGTTTTCGAAAGGGCTTCTATCATTCGGCCAAGCGCGAGATCGTTGTCGGCCATGTAGGCGTGCGGTGTCGGACTTCCTGCACGGGCGCCGGCAGTGTGATCGTTGGGCAGCCGCACTATCTCGAACGCGGGCATATTTCCGCTACGCTCGAATGTCGCAAGCTCGGTGATCCAGATGTCGGCCCGCCTTTGATCGGGAATATCGAGATCGTAGTCCGGATACCGTTCGTTCGTGTGTTCGGCGAGGTAGGGTTTGAGCCCTCGATATGTGCCCGGTCGTGATGCGTCGGGCTTTGCTTCGAGTGGAATTACAAACTCGCCGTAATTGCGAAAGGTGATCCCCGCCTCCTGTGCGAGATTCCACAGGTACGCGACCGGTGAGGCAACGTCGTCGTCGGGAACCTCATCACGGTTGGTCCCTTCGTAGTCGTATGTGCGACCTCGATTTGAATAGTTTGCCGGAACGGTTTTCTGTACGTAGTCAGTCGTGTACGCTGCGGTTGACCAGTTATGTCCGTCGGGACTGACTTCAGCATTCACGAAAAACCGGTCGAAGATTCCGAACCGCTCCGCGAGCGCGTGCTGATTCGGCGATACGCGGCGAGGGAAAAACAGAAGCGACGTGTCGCCATCGGCCTGCATGAGGTCGCCGAAGACCTGATCGTAAGTCCTGTTTTCCTTGATGATGTAGATGACGTGCTCGATGGGCGGATACGAAGCATTCGCGCGAGTGAGATCCCAGCCATTCGCCCTGGCAACACGTGCGGACGACTGCGATATCTCACCGACGTCGCGTGGGATTGCCGTCATCATCAGTGTGCCAGAAATCTGAGCGAGCGTGATGCTGAGCGGGTTGTGCTTTGTCCCCCAGGTTCGTCCAGGCCCGTCGGGATTCGCGCCGGTACGGCGACCTTTCGCATTGGCGACAAAAAGAGAATCTCTCGTTGCGACAAGTGCGGATGGATACCAGTCCGACGGAATCCGCCCGGTGACTTCGTCATTGCCAGTCGCGGTGCCCACTCCCGACGTTTTTGCGGAGAGGTCAAGCAGTGCGACAGAGTTGTTGTCCGCCTCCGCGACGAAGAGTCGACGGCCGTCGGGAGACAGCGCGAGAGCGTTTGGAGTGCTTCCCTGGGATGGAGCGCCGACAACTGCATCCGAAAGTTGAGCGATGACTTCGAGCTTTCGCGTGTCGACTACTGCGATACGGTCCGTACTAGCCGACGCAGCAAACAATCGTGTGCCATCCTTGTTGAGAAGAAGCGCCGAAGGATGCCGGCCAACGATGATGCGCCGCGTTTCGACGAGTCTTTTGCTCGATGGTTTGAACACCGAGACGGTTGAGCCACCCCACGCAGACACGTAAACCGTTCCATCGGGCCCTACAGCAACCCCATACGGGTAGCGCTCGGTCGCGAATCTTTGAGTAACACGGCCGGTCGCAACGTCCACAACTGCAAGCGAGTCCGCGAGATTCTCGGCGACATATATGGTACTGCCGTCAAGCGAGACACCGACCCCTGCAGGATACCTCCTTCCATCGGCTTTTGTCCTGACGGCAAGAACAAGCGTGTCCGACGCACGTGCAGTACCATCAATCCAATCGTATGAGTAAACGACATCGTCATTTCCACCCGATGCATACAAGCGCTTTCCATCGGGGCTGAACACAAGTCCAATGAATGCCGCAGGCTGCACGAGTGTCTGGACGATCGCGCCAGTCTGGCGATCGACGATCTGCACTCCGTTTTCCCTGTATCCATTGAGCGACAGGACAAGCCGCTTTCCGTCCGGCGACGCTACCATGGCAAGAGGAAGTGCACCGATTTCCGAAATTCGTCCTGCCGGATCCAGCAGCGCGCCAGTGGGAAGGCGAGGCGCTTCAGTCTTCGATTGAATGTCAGGCGACCGAGGCGAGCTGCAGGCAAGGAGCATCGCGACGGCCACGATCCGGTATTGTTTCAACGGCGGCCCTTTCGAAATGACACGCCATTAACGGCGTACTGACCGGATTATAACGCGGTTTCAATAGGTTCGGCGATCTGGCGAAGTCAACGCTCGGTCGATGCCAGCCGAGAGAGCCAATGTGCAATGTTCAGTGCCAGCTGCTGATTGTCATTTCCTGGCAGCTGCATTCCGAATTTGCTTCCCTTATCGTCGACCTGAGCAGTGAGCATCCCAGCCTCGGCTAGGACAACTACGCGTCCTCTTCCAATCACGAGCGCGAGTCCCTGTGAGCGACCGTTGGCAGATGTCGCATGAAGCTCGGGCGGAGTGCCGACGTAGTCGACTGCCGAGTCGCCAAGTAGCAGAAACGGGATTCCGTCGGAAGACCGGAGCGATTGGCCCGTGAAGGTCACCACTCTCGTCACCCGCTCCGATTGAGAGCGACCCGTCGTTACCGGATGATCTTTCAGTAATCCATTCGCTCGAGAATAGACGAGCCGGGATCCATCACGCGGAGTGTCATGATCAACGTTGCGCGCTTCGGTGAATCCTCCGCTCATATCGATGCCGAGTGATCGGGCGAGGGTCCGCGCCGCCGATCCGAATGGATAATGATCGGCGATGAGAAGCAGCGATCCACCCCGATGGATCCAAGCTACGAGGGAGTCCGACTCGTGCTGCGTAAAGGCCGGTTCCGGTCGCCGCTCGCGCGACTTCGTCGGAATATTGAGACCGAAGAGCTTGTAGGTTTTTCCGCCGGTTGCATTGACTACTACGAGGACATCGCATTCGCTGGGAATCCCGCGATCGAAGTGGGCGTTGGTCGCGGAAACGCGATATCCGTCGGCCCGGAGCAGATTTGCGAATGGCTTGTATAGCCCGTCCGCGGTGTGCGAGTTGTAGTGACCAGCATCGATGCAGAAACGGGGCGACGTAGACCCCGCTGAGTGGGCGGGGCGATCGATGCGAGGATGGTATGAGGAGTCGTCCTTTTGCCCAGCGCACGCAACAAACGCTGAGGCAAGAGGCAATACGATCAGGCGATGCGTCCGTTGTTTCAATCCTGCATTCATCGGAACCTCAGGAACCGTTTGAGTTACAGCCCGCACTGGCGGCGACGCGCTATCAGCGCGTTCGTATGAGGAGTCGCTGACCATGATTTCCGTTTACTCATGATTTTGAAGCAGCGATGAGTAAACAGTTCAGCCTGCCGCAGCCTCTCTCTTGTGGACTATGGCAATGAGGCAATCCTGAATCTTCAGAATTCCGGCATCGATTCTCTCGTGGAGCAAACACGAGCGGGCGACGAGAGGGCGTTTGGGCGACTGGTGGCGGAATTACAGCCTCGCGTTCACCGTTGGGCCCTTTCCTATTCGATGGATCCGGATGAAGCCGAGGACATCGTCCAGGAAGTTTTTGTGCTCGTCCTTCGTCACCTCGACAAATACCGCGGTCATGCCGCGTTAACGACGTGGCTCTACCGGATTACGGGCCGAGCCGCATCACGATTGAGAAGGACGCGTCAGCGAAGAGCGGTTCTTGCGTCCGGTCCTCGCGGCAAGCCCGACCGCGAGGTGTACGAAACGGATCCGGGCGGACGAGTTGATCGCGAGCGCCTGGGCTCGCTGCTTCGCAACCTGTGGCAGAATCTGCCGGAGCGGCAACGCGTGGTTGTCGATCTTGTCGACTTGCAAGGTCATACACCGGCTGAAGCAGCTGACATGCTCGAGCTCAATCCATCGACGCTCCGCGCGAATCTGTTCAAGGCGCGCAAGACGCTGAGAGGACAGTTCCTCATGCGGCATCCCGATATCGCCGCTTCGTACCTCAGAGGTTCCAATGAATTGCGCTGAAAGCCTCGCCATCATCGATCACGCACCGCTGGAAGAAGTTCGCGCCGCGGTGACAGAAACCATCGATCCTCACGCTGTGGATGATGTTGGGTTGAGTGCCCATCTTCGCGAATGCGATCGGTGTCGCCAATCGGCGTCAATGGTTGTGCAGTCGCATAGCGCGCTCGCCGATCAGCTGGCTGCGTCGCGACCGCAACGAGATTTCGGCCCAGTTGCGAAGATTGCCCAGCGGAAGGAGCGATACCGTCGCGGATTGATTGTTTTCGGAATTCCGTCTGTTGTTGCCGGCGTGGTTCTGTTCGCTCTTCTTCTTACAAAACTCATCGTACCCGAAGCACGCCGCCTTCTCGAGCCTCCGCCCGAAGTTGTGATCGTGACCTATCCGCTCAAGTGCCTCAAGCCTGAACAGGCCGCCAGCCTTCTCCGTCCCTATCTGCCTCTTCCGAAGAATCCAAGGTGGCAGGCAGAGGCATTCGCGGTCGTGCCCGGGGAATTTGGAGTCCGCGCCGTAACGGTGCGAGCACCGCGGTCAACAATCGATGACGTTCCGCGACTTCTCGCGCAATTCGAGAAGGATTTCGCCCCGGCTTGCCCTCGATAGGATCGGGCTTCGCGTCTGGCCCGGTCTGGCCGAGGACAGGGTCCAATGACATCTTCTGGCGTCCAATACACAGGGTTGCCATGAAACGCCTGATCGTCATTTCGTCGCTCCTGCTCGCCTCTGCCTCCAGCACTTTTGCGCAAGGCACGCCTGCAGGACGCGATTCGATTCCAAATCCCACGGACCTCATCAAACGCGCGGAGAGTGAGCTCGCGCCGGTTGTCAGTCGGTTCTCCGATGATCTCCGCTCGGTAGGCCGACGCTATGACGCCGACGATTCTCCGGCGCAGCGCCGACGATTGCGCGACTTCTACAATGGTTGGAATACGCGGCTTCGCGAGGTCGACTTTGACAAGCTGAGCCAGGAAGGGAAGGCAGACTATGTATTGCTCGGGAATTATCTCAAGCACGAGCTCTTTCTGCTCGACCGCCAGGAAAAGCAGCGAACGGAGACGGCGGTACTGGTGCCCTTTGCCGATCGACTTCTCTCGCTTCAGGACACGAGAAGAAATCTCATGACTATCGATCCGCGCGCTTCGTCGGCTACGCTCGCCGCGATCACTCGTGAAGTTGACAGTCTTCGTGCGCTGGTCGAGGCCGGACCTGCGAAGCCAGATACCGCGAAGGGAGCGAAGCCAAAGCCGTCGCTTCCGAAGGTGTCGCGTCCAGTCGCGAATCGCGCGGCCAACAGCGTCGACGACATTCATCGCGTCGTTTCCAACTGGTATCGGTACTACGACGGCTACGATCCCATGTTCACCTGGTGGGCCAAGGATCCATACAAGAAGCTCGACGAAGCGATGACGAAGTATTCGCGCGCGATTCGCGAGCGCATCGTCGGGTTCAAGCCGAGTCAGGGAACTCCGTCAGCGAACGACGGTCCGATCATTGGCGATCCGATCGGCGCGGAAGGACTGAAGGGCGATCTCGACTATGAGATGATCGCGTATACGCCGCAGGAGCTGATCGCGATCGCTGAGCGGGAGTATGCGTTCAGCTTGAGCGAGATGAAGAAAGCGTCGCGCGAGATGGGATTCGGCGACAACTGGAAAGCGGCGATGGAGAAGGTGAAGAACACCTATGTCGAGCCGGGCAAGCAGCCGGAGCTTATTCGAAATCTTGCTCGCCAGGCCGAGGCGTACTTCGACGCGCACGATTGGGTGACGATTCCGCAGCTGGCGAAGGAAGATTGGCGGATGGAGATGCTCAGTCCCGAGCGACAACGCGTTGCGCCGTTCTTTCTCGGAGGCGAATCAATTCTCGTTGCATATCCGACTGACGGCATGACGGAGGAGGAGAAACTGATGAGTCTTCGCGGAAACAATCCGCATTTCTCGCATGCGACTGTTTTTCACGAGCTGAACCCGGGGCATCATCTTCAGGGCTTCATGAGCGCGCGATACAACACGCATCGTCAGTTGTTTGGAACTCCGTTCTGGCATGAAGGGAATTCGCTTTACTGGGAGATGTTCCTGTACGACAAGGGATTCCATGCGTCGCCCGAGGATCGCATCGGTGCGTTGTTCTGGAGAATGCATCGCAGCGCGCGAATCATCTTCTCGATGAATTTCCATCTTGGGAAGATGACCCCGGAGCAGGCAGTTCAATTCCTGGTTGACACTGTCAACTTTGAGCGCGCGAATGCGGAAGGCGAAGTGCGTCGTTCGTTCAGCGGCGATTACTCGCCTCTGTATCAGATTGCGTACATGATCGGCGGGCTCGAGCAGCGTGCGCTGCACAAGGAATTGGTGGATTCGGGAAAAATGACCGAGCGCGCGTTCCACGATGCGATTCTCCAGGGTGGGCCTCAGCCGATTGCGATGATTCGTGCGCGTCTCGCTAATAAGCCGATCACCCGGCAGGGAATTGCGCCCTGGCGATTTGCGGATGACTTGCCGCCGCCGATTCCTTATCCGTCTGGCAAGTAGTTTCGATGCCGGCCGGCTTCGAGCCAGTATGCAAACGAACGTAGAAAGTCACGGATCCGAGATCCCGGAAGCACAGTTTGGCGTTGCGAGGTTTGCCCGGAACTGGCGTCTGCGCCTCAGGGATCTCGCATCCGTGACTTTCGATGTTTTCTTTCCAGATCTACTTACCGATCCACCAAGTCGCCTTGACTACAAAAACGTTCTCCGGTTTTGTAGTCCATAGCTCACCGAAATCGTTCCCGAAGTTGAATTCGCCTGTCGGCTCGAACCCGAATCGGCTCTGCTGCCACACGAAGAACAGCGCTGAGCCCGGGCGATACTCCCACCGTACCACGGCATTCCCGCGCAACGACCGCTGATTGAAATCACGATCGCCGAAGCTGAACGTTGGCGCTGCGCCGGTTCCGTCAGGATCAACTGTGTAGCGACCAGTAGATGCGTTGCGAGTGATCGTGCCGACATCCTTTCCGTAGATATCGAAGTCGAACGCGCGCGGGCGCTCGAATTCCTTGTAGTCCTTGAAGTCGCCCGAAGCGATCAGCGGCTGCGCGAAGAGCTGAAGCGAGAGCTTCGGCGTGAACGTCCAGTCAACTCGAGTGACCATTGCGACCTGCCTCTGGTCGAGTGTCGCGAAGACGTAGCGCGCGCCGTAGGTGTCGGTGGCGAGCGGATCAAGAGCGCGCGTCACGAACTGCGCTACCGCGTGCGAGCGGTTATAAGTCGGCGAGAGCGTGATTCGGACCGCGCTGGTCGGACGTAGCGTTGCCCGCGGCTGGAAATTCACTCCTTTGCCACCCGCCCGGTTGAACGAGTATGAGGAGAACACTCCGTACGTGAACCGCTTGCGTCTGTCTGATGAAATCTCCGCCTGAACTCCACCACCTTCACTCAGCTTCGCAGTCGGACCACCACGCGTGAGTCCGGTGTCGTAAACGCGCGGACGCCAATCAAAGCGCAGGAAGTAATTCCAGAAGTTTGGCAGCTCGGCGACAGTGATCGATCCGACTCCCATGTACGTCTGATTGCCATCGTAGTCCCAGCTCGGGTTCCAGAAGAGGAACTGCGCCCAGTTTCTGATGTGCTTGCTTGGCTTGTTCTCACTGTAGGCAATCAGGGGCGCGATGCCGCGCATGTCCGTCGACCCAAGAAAGCCTGATTCGTTGATCTCGAAGCCTGGACTGTAATCCTGCATGGTGAGCGTTCCGGTCCAATGCAGTCCTGACAGTTTCGCGAACGTCACTTCTGCAACGTGCCCGTTGAGCGACGTCTTCGTCGGATCGAGGAGATAGTTTTCCTTGTCGGGGCGCTGGTAATAGCGGGCAGGTGATCTCTGAAGCGATTCGATCGACTCCGCTGACCCGTTGTTCTGCGTGAACACAACACCACCGTCAATCGCCCACGTGCGGTTGTGCCATGCGTGCTGCCAGTCAACTCCACCAGCATAGGCCGACTTGCGGAAGATCGGCTCGAGCGCCGACTCACTCAGGTCGCGATTCGTTGCCGTAATGGCAGCTCCGATCGTCGTGTTCCCCTGTCGCAGATCCCGCTTGAGACGTCCGATGAAATAATTGGCGCGCGGCTCGACGATCGCTTTTCTGTCGATTCCGTCGAGACTGCGATATCGCGCTTCCTCTTTCGTCGTCAGCGCATCGAGCAGTCCGATGGACAAGCCATTCGCTGTTCGTCCAGTAAGCTTTGCAGCAGTCGCGATTGTCGTCTCGAGAGGAGCATCGACGAAGGTGACATCGGATCCACCGATGTCGCGACCGGGCTGGTGACCGATTCTGCGCGTGTAGAAGAACGTGTATCCGTTCGAATTATTCTGAGACCGCTGATCGGCGAAGCTGAAGATGCTGGACCCCTCGATGAAGAACGGCCGCCTCTCGGGAAAGAACGTCTCGAATGCCGAGAGGTTCACGACTGCGGGATCCACCTCTACCTGACCAAAGTCGGGATTGATCGTCGCATCGAGTGTCATGTTGCTTGTGATTCCGTACTTCAGGTCGAGTCCCACTCCGGGGGCGATGCTGTTCTTCTTGCGGAACGGATCGCCGTCCGCGATGCCGGGATTCTCGTTCTTCGCGAGCGCATACGGAACGAGCTCGATTTTCCGCGCCGAGCGAAGTTTGCCGAGTCCGGTGAGGTGACCGTAGCGGTTGACGCCCTGCTGCTGCGATTTCGGAGCGAACGCGAAGAAAGCAACTTCGGCTTTGCGCGCGATCTTGCGACCGAGCTGAAGTCCCCAGATCTGCTCGGCGACATTTCTATTGTAGCGAAGCTGCGAAAGCGGGATTCGGAATTCTGCTGTCCAGCCTTCTCCGTCCACTGATGTAGCGCCTTCCCATACGGCGTCCCACGAGTTGTCGGAGTTGCCGTTGGAGAAGACCGTTGCGTCGCGCCGCGCACCGCCGGCGGAGAGCCGGAAGATCACAGCGCTCACGTGGTCGTGATAGCTGTCGAAGGTGACTTCGACGAGGTCGCCGTCGATCGACTCATCGCGACGCGCGAGCTGCTTCTGAATCTTTGACGCTTCGCGATCGAAGAGGCGCATGCCAACGTATACAGCGTCGTCGTCGACAAGAATTCTCGCTTCCGTTCGCTCGGATACCGGCTGGCCTTCGTTCGGATCGAACTGAAAGAATTCAGTGACGGGCTTCGCTGCCTGCCACGCTGTCTCGTCGAGCCTGCCGTCGATCGAGACCGATCCGTTTCGCCTCGCAGCTGCTGCGGTCGGAGACTGATCGTGAGGTCTTACGGCGGCGGCAGTTGTCGGGGCGGGATTTTGTGAGGTGGCGGAGGCGAACGGTGACGCAATTCCGAGGAGGGCACTAACGACATACAAACGTTGCGTGCGGATCATATGGGAGGGCCGGAAGTCAGTTGTGGCGGGGAAGCGCTAATTCGACAGCGCTTCTCACCAAAACGTTTTGAGTCTGGGTGGAGGTTCAACGACCACCAAACCCTTACACTGTTGAAAAATCAGCAGTGTTGAATTTTCAGCAGTAGCTCAGGGAAGGTCAAGTGGCCCACCTCAAGCGACAAAATTGGTGAGACCAGCGAGACCTGTGAAGAAAATCAAATCCCTCACCGGTCTCGGCGGTCTCCCCCATTCAATCTTGCCTTGAGTTGTTTGCTTCAGTCGATGACGCCGCGAAAGAAATGCCGACTGAGGACTGAGGACTCAGTCCGCATTCCTCTATCAGCGCGGGCCAAAACTTCTTATGCTTGCCGCTCGCCCATTTCCGAGAGCTGAATGAACACTGCAGCTAAAGTTGCCATCGGTGTTGTCGCGCTGTTGCATGTGTACTTCATGGTCCTGGAGATGTTTCTCTGGACCAGGCCCGCGGGACTGAGAGCGTTCGGGCTCAAGCCCGAGCAGGCTGAATCGTCAAAAGTCCTCGCCGCGAATCAGGGACTCTACAACGGATTTATAGCGGCCGGCCTGATCTGGAGTCTCATGTGGCACGAGGGCCCGCACGTCGCGTTGTTCTTTCTGACGTTCGTGATTATCGCGGGGATCTACGGCGGGATCACCGCCAGCCGGAAGATTCTTATAGTACAGGCTCTGCCGGCTCTGATTGCATTGGTGCTGATGCATATCCCGTGACCGGCTCTGTCAGTGATTGTGGCGGTTCGAATTTCAGGCGCCGAGCCCATTCGCGGCGCAGGAGAAGGAGACTGATCGTCAGCTGAATGAGTACCGCCCCCGCCGACAGGAACCAGATCCAGCGAAGCTCGAATCCGGCCACGCGTGAAAGAATGAACGCCGGCGCTACGACTAGAATGATGCGCACGCCCGAGCTGATCAGCGACGGGACAGTGTTCCCCATCGCCTGAAACATGCTCGATGCAACGAAGATTATTCCCGACGGCATGAACGTGAACGAAACGATGCGCAGGTAATCGACTCCCACCTTGATCACCGCCGGATCCTTCGAGAACACTGCGACCATTTTGTCGGGAAAGATCTGACATAGAATCGCGAACAGGAACATCGCTCCGGCGGCCATCATCGCGCCGTCCCTGAACGTCCGCTTCACTCGATCCGATTGGTGCGCACCGAAGTTCTGACCGGCCACCGGCGCG
>JBDTNA010000039.1:0-13751 GCA_039933985.1 Gemmatimonadales bacterium
CCTGATATGCCCAGTCGTGCTCGAAGATCGCGCGGAAGTATTCCGATAGCGGCGCATCTTCGAACAGCAGGCTCGCGTCACGGTTTACCGATACGCCGTCGTTCGACCAGTTCTGGCTGCCGAGTACTATGCGTTTGCGGTCGACGATTATGCCTTTGGTGTGGCACCGCTGCTGGATCTTTATACGCGATGTCGGGAAGCCGTAGTCCTTGAGCGCGGTGAGATTGTCCCGCGCGTCCTTTGGCATGAGTACTCTGAAAATGACGCGAACGTCCACGCCCGCATCGATTCGGTCCATCACCGCATCGACAAGTGCCTTGAGCTTGACATGTGTATCGCCGGGGGCCTTGAAAGTCTGATTCTGAATCAGGAGCTCGGTTTGCGCGC
Source organism: Gemmatimonadales bacterium (assembly GCA_039933985.1). GTDB lineage: Bacteria > Gemmatimonadota > Gemmatimonadetes > Gemmatimonadales > Gemmatimonadaceae > UBA4720. Next base: position 388 of record JBDTNA010000039.1, read on the forward strand.
CTTCGATCAGGTTCAGGATCTTCTCGTGGTAGTTGTCGGGCGTCAGCAGCGGCGTGACAGTGAACTTCCGGCTTTCATCGAACGGTGCGAAGTACTCGAACTTCTTTGCCGCTTCGAGCGGCATCAGGAATCCTGCCGGAACCAGAATGTCAGGCAGGTCCATCGCTTCGTCGGGCGACACCTGATTGTTGTCGAAATCGTGCTTGATGAACGTCTCGTAAGTCTTGGCGATCGCCGGATGGTCGATGATCGCGTGCCAGTCCCTGTTGTACTCGTTGAGCCACCGACGAACCTGAGGTTTCTCCTTGTAAGGCGTCGCATTCGGCTGATTTGACGATTGCCAGTTGCCACTGGAAAGCCAGAAAGCTGACGAATCACGAACTGCAACCTTGATGTGGTACGAGCTCGAGACCCAGCCGTTCACCTTGCCGATCTTAACCCAGGCGTTGTCGAACTTCGCCTTGAGCGCCTTCTCGATCTTGTCCACCGTTTCCTGATCGGTGAGATCATCGGCTTTGGTGCCTTCCCCGACACTCTCGCCTCGCTGCATCACGAGTGTTGCGTGCTTGAAGCCGGCTTTCTTGCCCAGATTGGCGACCGCGGTGACGATATGCGGTGCTCCGAAATCGTACATCGCCACCGTCAGAGTTTTCTTGACGCTCTTCAGGAACGCATTGAGCTCCTGCCATCCGGCGTCCGGGCTGACGTGCGCTCGAACGCGCATAGTTTCGGCCACTTTCTTTAGTGTCGCTCCGGTCGGCGGCACGTAAGTGATTTCGTTTCGCTTTGCAGCTGGTGGCTGAAATGCCTCCGTCGCGATTGCCGACCCCTTCGTCAGCCGAATGAGATCTTCGATCGACGGACTCGTGACCTCTACGGGGAATCCGAGGAAGCTGTCTGGAAGAGGTTGGATTCCGCTCTCGCGCAAAGCAGTCGGTGGCTTTTTGTCGCGCACGGTTACAACGACCGCGCGCTCGTTCGTGATCCACCCGTTCTTGAACAGGTAGCCGATGCGGATGTCGATGATATCCGCGCGGTCGCTCAGCTCTCTTTTCGCGGCTTCGAGAACATCCTTCTCGGTGAGGACAACCTTGTCAGTCGTCGATCCCGTCGTCTTCGATGTATCCGGCCGGGAAACCGGACCGCCCATGCCATCGATTTGTGTCTGCCCGGAAACTGTCGGCCCGCCTGCACCGAATCGAAGCGTGATTGTAAGCGGAACCGTAAGTGTTACTGAACCATCACCGGATGTTTGACTAGTCGCTACTTCGGTGATCGGATTTCGCGGAGTCGAGATTACTGGTGGCATTGGCGGCCGCTCCTGAGTTGTAGCTTCGAACAATGCGCGCTGCTCGTGTGTTAGTGCCTGCGAGTGGACGTGCCCAATCACTCTGCTGATTCGCACGCCTTCGTTCGCGATCCACTTGATCTGATTCTCACCCATGTTCTCGTGCCAGATCGAGCCGTCGATTGCGAGAATGTTTCCCGACTTGTCCGTGTCCCAAACGCCTGAGTGATGCAGGCCGACGACTTCCCAGCGATCGTTGTAGACCGGAGCGCCGGACGATCCCGGCGCCGTGTCAGTCTTGTAGTGGAGATAGTTGTCGAGAACATCGACAAGCTGATTCTCACGGAACGACAGCTGCTTCGGCTCGCCGTTCGGATGCTGGATGATGTTCATCCACTGCGCTGCGATGATCTTGCCCTGCGCTTCGATGAGCGGATTCCACGTGTAGTCAGTGAGCGGACGATCGGGCCTTCCACGCGGTGCAACCGCCACCATCGTGAAGTCGAGCTCTTCACTCGTGACGAAGAACCGATCCGGCTCGAGCTCGAACGTGGACGTTGGACACGGAAGTCCGTCGTAGCCGAGCTGGTAGTCGAATTCGACGACTGAATTGCGCGCCGCGTTCGTGTCTTCCAGAACATGATGATTCGTCAGCAGCAAACTCGGCGTAACAAGAAATCCGGTTCCGAACGCCTGCGGCTGACCTGATACGACGGACACCCAGATTCGCCCGACGCTGCTCGCGACCTTGAGGCCTTGATCGAGAAAGGCAACGCCGAGAAGGTCGTTGGTGCCGATCATGCGCTCGAAGCGTGCGCTTGGCGGGAGTTTTGTTTTCCGGACAGGTCCGGCGATTCGATCTGTGAAAAACTCTTCGGACGGAGACCGGCCGCTCGCGCGCTCGCGCTCGACGAATGTCTCGACGCGCTCGGGATCATCCACCTCGAGGAAGCGGCCTTCCTTGATGAGCCGCTCGTTCCGCTCACGCCGTTTCTTGCGTTGCTCGAAACGCTCGGCCGCTGCGTTAATCTGTTCTCTGTCGATCATCTGACCTGGCTCGGTCTAATTCGAGCCTGTAATCAGCAATGAAATCGCCGGACTGTAAATGTCCTTTTCGTATCGATGAAGTGTCGGTTTTCTACAGGCCCGGCGCTGATTCTGCCGATCTTTCACCGCTGGCTATTTGTTTGGCGGGGCCAGATTGAATTTGACGGTATGCGTTAACGTCCCATCCCGCAGCGAGCCTTTCGCTGACCAGCCTGCTGCGTAATCGATCCAGATGCTTCTCCCCGTCTCGAATTCTCCGCCGATCCGAAATCCCCACACAGGTTTTGCTCCGTCCCTGCCAGTGGCCTGCGCTTCAGCGGATACCTTTGCGGTGTTGCTCCCCATGTAGAACCGCGTGACGACATCGCCATTGTAACCCATTCGGTTGTCGTCCTCGATTCGCTCATATGCGTTTCGCACGCCGAACAGAAACTGCGAGGCATCACCGAGACGCCAGCCCTTGGTCAGCCAGGCGGCTGCCCCGTCGTAGCGTGATTTGTGTGCGACCGAATCCTTTGCCGATGCTTTCAGGCCGAATGCGACGTCCAGCACGTCAGCGTTCCATAGCGCGGATTCCTTCGCTCGCTTGAGCTCGGCGATCGCTCTTGGCAGTCGATCCTTGAGGGCATCGTGCAGCGAATCCGCTACATACTTTGCGACCGAGTCCACGAGTTTCTTTTGCGTGGGAGTGTACGGACCAAATAGCGGCAGATGATTCGCGGCAAGCGCGAGCGCATGCGCGCGCATGCTGTCGACTCTGATCGATGTCACGCTGTCAAACGCAGTCAGAACTTCGTTGTTCGTCCGCAGATCCGATTTGTCGCTGAGAGATATTCGCAGTCCCAACGCCAGTTGTGACCGCTTGCCGGCTGAATCACGGTTGCCGGCAAAAGACAAACGAGCGCGATACAACATCGGGTTCTGTTGATACTCTCCAATGCTGAGCCTCGCACCGCGTCGAAGCATTGCCGGGGAGAACTCGACGCCGAATGCTTTTGGCAAAATCGAGAAGCCATCGCTCGCGCTTGCGAGATTCGACGTCAGCTCCTGTACTGACATTGGACGGAGGAGCTTGCTTGTCGCGACGCCGAGCATCAGGAGTGCTGGCGCTTCGGGAACGGCGAAATCGCCCTGAATTGTTTTTGCATCGAAGTCCACGCGCTTCTGGGCGTGAGCGGGGACGACGGCGAAAAGAGTCGCGGCCATCACTGAAAAGAGAATCGGCCTCATCGCGGCTTCCGCTTCTTGCCTCGTTTCGCGGTCCTGGTGACTCTCTTACGTCCAGCGTCGCGCGCCTTGACTGTGGCAGCCTTCAGATCCTTGAGTCGGGCGTCTGGATCCCCAGCCGCGGTGATTTCAAAAACCATCACCTCGGCTGGCTTCTTCTCGAGGTGTGCGATGAGTGTTGATTCTTTCGTGTCATCCGCGGTGGTCCCCGAATCCGACGCGCTGCCGACTTTTTCCTTGTTCTGAAGAACCGTCATGATCACCGCATATGCGCCGCTCGGATCAACCACTCCAACAGAAGTGAGAGCGTAGAGGTATCGGCCGATGTTGTCGGCCGCACTGCCCGGCAGGTCGTGGGTGTTTTCCTGAGGGGTGGTGAACTTCCGTTTTCCCCAGTCCACGACAATTGTTGACCGGTCACTCTCAAGCAGCATCAGCGAGTAATGGCCCGGCGATCCGTATGCGGCGAGCATCCTCGCCGATAACGATTTGCCTTTCGGATCGATGTAGATAGTCTGCACGACAGGGTCATCAGCCATGCTTGTTCCTCGGAAGCCTTGCGTCAGAGAATGTATGCGCTGACACCGATGCTAAAACGAAATGCAGACTGCGGAAGGGGTAACCGCAGCCTGCATTTTCGTCTGATGCGCTCGCATTGCTCCTCCCCCCAGGGCTGAGTTGCGAGCACTCTCAAGATTGGCGTTCGCTCGCGCGCGTACAATCCCCGTTTCTTATCAATGACGGCCTGTTTCTTATCACGCAACAGGAAAACGCACATTGCGGCCGCTCAGCCCTGATTCAATGACACCGCTTGATTCTCGATAACGGGAGTTGACGTGTCCGACTCCAGCTCCACAAAACGCAACACGCGCTCGACTGCCTGATCGTTTGTCATGTACGTGTGCAGGCGCGACGGATTCAAGTTGAAAATCTCCGCGCTATGGTCGGCAAAAATTCTCGTGTGCCTGTAGCCGAGTTTTTTCGAGACCGCGTTGACCGAGTGTGCCGGGTCACCAAGGTATGCGTAGGCTTTTAGCATCTTGGCAGCGATAAACACTTTCTTCGGAGTCGTGAGTCCGGCCTCGTGAAACGCGCGATAGACTCGAACAAGTGGAATCGTTGATTGCGTCGCGAGATCCTGCGCGTTTGGAAAACGATGCGGCTCTGCAAAGAGACTCTCGAATGCTTTCGCGAGACGCAGTGGAAGCATCACCAGCCGCGGGCGCAGGTGGTCGATCACGCGTTGAGTCAGCGGACTCGTTTGCACTTGATCGATCAACGGAAGAAACCGCTGTGCCCCATCGTCGTGCGAATAGAGCACGACGTGCTTGAGTCCCGTTTGCGACAGCTGCGTTATCGTGGCGAATGCCTGGGCGGTGAGCGACACGTAAGCGATCACCGGAAGCGACGGATAGCGCGTCATGAGCTGCTCTAGCTCGATCGCCTTTCCTGCGCCTTCAGACGGGTCGATGATCGCCACGCTGACAGCGTGATTCTGAACAAACGCATCGATGTCGTCCCATTTTCGGGCAATGAGAAGCGACAGGTCGTTCCCGAGAACGAACTGCAAATGGCGGAGCTGACGGGCAGGGAGAAAGACGAGGATGCTCAAGAATTTCCGGATGAGGGCTTGCTATGCTACGGCCACACGGCTGAATCCGAAAGGAATTTTGATAATTAAGTGGCAAAATTGACAAGAAACAGGCAGTTCGCAATAGGAAACAGGCATTTCCGGTTGGGGAGACACTGCGTAACGTTGAACCACACCAAACCTTCTGGAGCTTGCCATGTCTCGCCTTCGTTGCCTTGCGACCCTCGGCGCAATCGCCCTTCTTGGACTCGCCGCATGTTCGGACGTGACTGGTCCGAGTGAGCCTGGGTTTTGCCCCGTAACCGGCGGTCCGGGAACGTGCTCTGCCGTCGCCGGCAAGTAGGAGAGTTCTGAGAGGCTAGCTCGATTGGGCGACGGCGTTTTCGCGAAGATGCATGATGACCCTCGCGATACGCCTGAGTTCGTCGGAATTCTCGTCGGAAATCGTTTCGATTGACTCGTCGACTGCCACTGGCACTGCGGGTGATGTGAGCGTCTGTTCGATTTCGAACACGAGCTGATGCAACTGAAGATTTGAGGCGTAGTCGCGCGTGCAGGTCAGTACGTCGTCGGCGCCGTCGCGCTCGAACCGGCGCATGCCAAGTCCCTGGAAGTAAAGGGAATACGCGTGCAGTCGTGGATCGAGCGTCACTTGACTCAACTGGTCGACGTAGCGATCGAACTGCGTTTCGTCGCCGTCTGCGACGGCGAGCTCCATCAAGTTGATCGTCGCCTGCGAACGCACCCATTTATGTGGTGACGTGACCGCTACTATGGAATAGCCGTCGCGCGCCGCGTCCAGCATGCCGAGCCCGTGGTATGCCGCGGCGATGTCGCCGAGCAGGCGTTCGCGCTGGGTCTTGTCAATCGTGAGCTCGAGACTTCGATAGGCGAGGTGGACCGCGCGCTGGTAATCGCCACGCGAGTGTGCTACTGATGCCTGGGCGTGGATCGCTTTTGCTTCCACCTGCTGGAGATTGTGCTCTCTCGCCTCAGCTACGACATCAATGAGCTCATCGTCGGCTGCGGGAAGATTTCCGTGCATCATGTGGCTGCTGGCAATACCAACGCGGACCGTAAGGGACAGGGCCCGATTCTTCGAGGTGTCGGCGAGATGCTGTGCGTGCGCGTAGCTCCGGTCAGACATTTTCCAATCGCCTGAAGTACGGGCTGCCGCTCCGAGCATGGTGGCGGCTTCGATCACCAGATCGGTGTTGTCTGGACCACTAAACGATTCCGAGATCGTTTTGAACACATCAGCCGCGAGCGTATAGCGTGCTTCGAGATCCAGAGCGCGGCCGTAGTTGAAAAGCTCCCGTCCGATTTGCGGCGTGAGCTGTTTTGTCTGGTCGAGGATGGAGATAATCCGGCGCAGTATCTCACGCGTCGGATCTCCTTCGGGTATTGCTGTGGCAGCAGCGCGGGCCGACACGATCGTCATTTCTTCAGTCGCGTGAGCTCGTTCAGGGTTGTCTCTGAACGAGTCGATCAAGCGGAGAACCGCGAGACCGGCGAAGACTGGACGCCCTGCGGAGTCGTTCTCGCGCATGGTGCCCAGGGCACTGAAGAAAGCGGTGTGAGCGATCATGTAAGGGGCTGCATATGCATTACGTCGCCAATATCACTCGCGTGCGCCGTTTGCGAAACGTCGAATTCCTATCACCAGGGGGCTGTTTCTTTCCGCCAATCCCGATTAGGCCACCGAAACTGGCTAATTACATGTGATCCCGTGGAATGGCGCTTCGGCAGGATCGTCGTCAAATAGCGCGCAATCCTGTTGGGCGGTGCCAAGTGCTTGCTTGGATGTCCGCAGCCCGTTATTCTTGAACTCTAAGAGTATCCGTGGCGATTTATAGCAACTTGCGGCCACGTTAAACAATCGCTAAAGCGCTCCTGCCCAGCGCCCACGCGTGGGCTTTTTTCGTATAGGTACCCTGCATGACCGCACGACCGACAGACTCACGCTACCTCAAAGCACTTGAAAACCGCGTCCTCATCTACGACGGCGCGATGGGAACCAGCATACAGCGGTTCAACCTCACCCCCGAGGACTTCGGCGGGAAATCGCTCGAGGGCTGCAACGATAACCTCGTCCTGACACGGCCCGACGTCATCCAGGCGATCCACGAATCGTTCCTCGCGGTCGGCTGTGATGTCGTCGAAACATGTACGTTCCAATCGACCCCACGCCGCCTCGAGGAATGGGGGCTCGGCGATAGGGTTCGCGACATCAACGTCACCGCGGCCCAACTCGCACGTGCAGCCGCCGATAAATACAGCACACCCGAGAAGCCGCGATTTGTCGCCGCATCGATGGGGCCAACTGGCATGCTCCCGTCGAGTTCCGACCCCGCACTCGGCAACGTCACCTACGAAGAGCTTGCGCGGAATTTCCACGACCAGGCCCAATACCTTATAGAAGGAGGGGTTGACCTCCTCCTCATCGAGACGTCTCAGGATATTCTCGAGGTCAAAGCCGCAGTCGCCGGAATCGAACAGCTCTTCAATGAGATCGGTCGGCGAATTCCGATTCAGGCTCAGGTCACACTCGATGTGTCCGGCCGCATGCTGCTCGGCACCGACATCGCTAGCGCGATGACGACTCTCGAGTCGCTCGGCGTCGATGTCATCGGACTCAATTGCTCAACTGGTCCCGAGCACATGAGAGAGCCGATTCGGTATCTCTCAGAAAACGCGACTCTTCCGCTCTCGGTGATACCGAACGCTGGACTTCCGCTAAACACGGGAGTTGGAGAAGCAGTCTATCCGCTCGAGCCAGCTCCCATGGCCGAAGCGCTTGCTGAATTCGTAAAAGATTTCGGTGTGCGGATCGTCGGCGGATGCTGCGGAACAACGCCTGCTCACCTCGAGGCAGTTGTCAACGCCGTGCGCGAAGTCGAGAAAAAGCGCGGCACCGTCGGCCCCCGGGCCGAAGTTGGCGGAAACGGCTCACGACCACGACACCACAAAGTGCCGCGGGTAAGCTCCGCCATGCGCGCGATCACCCTCCACCAGGATCCACCACCTCTCCTGGTCGGCGAACGCGTTAACTCGCAGGGCTCCAGAAAAGTCAAACGACTGCTTCTAGCAGATGATTATGAAGGAATTCTCGAAGTCGCGAGAGATCAGGTCGATTCCGGCGCACACGTCCTCGACGTCTGCGTCGCCCTCACCGAACGTGCCGATGAAGCCGAGCAGATGTCCAAGGTGGTCAAGCTGCTCAGCATGTCAGTGGAGACGCCGCTCGTCATTGACTCCACCGAAGCGAACGTCATCGAAGCGGCGCTCGAGCACATCCCCGGCCGCGGCATCGTCAACTCAATCAACATGGAGAACGGGCGGAAGCGGATCGATTCGGTCGTGCCCCTCGTCAAGAAACACGGAGCGGCCGTCATCGCGCTCACAATTGACGAAGTCGGAATGGCCAAGACGCGCGAGCGAAAGCTCGAGGTCGCGAAAGCCATCTACACCATAGTAGTAGATGAGTACGGGCTCGCCCCCGAAGACATCATCTACGACGCCCTTACGTTCACGTTGGCGACGGGCGATGCGGAGTGGATCGACTCGGGTCGCGAGACAATCGAAGGAATTCGCCTTATCAAACGCGAGCTCCCCGGCGTCTCAACAATCCTCGGCGTCTCCAACGTCAGCTTCGGGCTCACTCCCGAAGCGCGCGCAGTTCTCAACTCGGTCTTCCTCCACCACTGCGTGGCAGCCGGACTCGACGCAGCTATCGTAAATCCCGCGCACATCACGCCTTACGCCGAGATCTCGGAAGTCGAGCGCGAGCTCGCGAACGATCTGGTCTTCAACAACAGACTGGACGCGTTGCAACGATTCATCGAGTACTTCTCCAAAGAAGGCTCTTCAGAGAAAGCAGAAGGCGCGGAAAAGGTCGATCCGACAGCCGGAATGACTCCTGAGCAGGTCATTCACTGGATGATTCTGCACAGAAAGAAGGAAGGCATCGAAGATCGCCTCGACACCGCCGGTGTCCGCGAGAATCCAGTCAAAGTCCTGAACGAAGTACTGTTGCCTGCGATGAAAGAAGTCGGCGACAAGTTCGGCGCCGGCGAGCTCATCCTGCCGTTCGTTCTTCAGTCAGCCGAAGTCATGAAGAAAGCGGTGAAGCACCTCGAGCAGTTCCTCGAAAAGGCCGAGGGTTACACGAAAGGCAAGGTCGTGCTCGCGACGGTGTATGGTGATGTGCACGACATCGGCAAGTCGCTCGTCAACACGATCCTTTCCAACAACGGCTACACGGTCTATGACCTGGGCAAGCAGGTCCCGGTCAACACGATTCTCGAGAAGGCGGTCGAAGTCGGCGCCGACGCGATCGGACTGAGCGCGCTCCTCGTCTCGACATCGAAGCAGATGCCGCTAGCAGTGAAGGAGCTCGACAAGCGCGGGATGAAAATTCCTGTCTTGATCGGTGGTGCCGCCATCAATAGAAGATTCGGCCGACGCGCTCTCTTTGTCGAAGACGAACGCGAATACGACGCTGGCGTCTTCTACTGCAAGGATGCGTTCGAGGGACTGGAGACGATGGACAAGCTCCAGGATCCCGACAGGCGCGAAGACTTCATCGCCGACAATCTCGAGACAGCCCGTACGGACGTCTTCCTGCGCAGCAATGTCGGGAAGGAAATCTCCTCTGGCGACGAGGGCGGAGCTCGCAGTGACGTCGCTGCCAACAATCCAGTTCCGTCCCCGCCGTTCTGGGGAACGCGCGTGCTGCGCGACATTCCGATCGCCGAAGTATTCGAGCTTCTCGACCTGGACGAGCTCTATCGTCTGCAGTGGGGTGCACGCGGATCTGGCGAGCAGTACGACAACACGATCAAGAATGAGTTCGAGCCAGCGCTGGAGCGTCTGAAGAACGACGCGAAAGAGAATGGCTGGGTAAAGCCGCAGGCCGTCTACGGCTATTTCCCCGCCCAATCGCTTGGCAACGACATCATCATCTACGATCCCGCCGCATACTCCAGCGACGGCGGATCCTTGAGAGAGATCGCACGCTTCCACTTCCCCAGAATGGTGGGAAGAGAACGACTATGTCTCGCAGATTACATTCGCTCGATCGAATCGGGCGAAGTGGATGTCGTTCCGATTCAGATCGTAACGGTCGGAAAAGATGCGACGCTGCACTTCGAGAAGCTTCAGGGCAATAACGAATACACCGAAGCTTTCTACTCACACGGACTCGCTGTCGAAGCAGCTGAAGCTGTGGCCGAGTGGATGCATCGACGCGTCAAGAAAGAACTCGGTATCGACTCTCCGCACAAATTCGAAGACGGTCAACCCGCGCACGGCGGAAAGAGATACTCGTGGGGTTACGGCGCGTGTCCGGATCTCGACGATCACGCCGTTGCATTCAAGCTTCTTCCCGCAAAGGAGGCGCTCGGCATGGACATGACTGAGTCGTTCCAGATTCTTCCTGAGCAGAGCACGGCGGCGATCATCATTCATCACCCGGAAGCGAAGTACTATGCCGTTCGCGGCCAGGTGGATGACGCGGGCGCGCGCGCCGAAAGTGCCAACGCTACAGCCTATGCGAAAGGCGAGGCTGCATCCAAGGAAGACAAGGTCGCAATACTCAAGAACGCCGCGACCGAAGAATCCGATACGGTAGACAAGGCTGAAGCTCTCGAGCGCGCCGAGCGAGGGGAGATTTCACTGGCCGAAGCGAGGAACGACACATGATTCCGCGCCGCGAAAGTGATGCGACTCGCATCGAGACGTTCAGCGACGCCATGATCGGTTTCGCCGCCACACTACTCGTGGTGAGCCTGGAAACTCCACGCACTTATGAGGATCTCGTTGCCAACCTCTGGGGATTCGTTCCTTTCGCAATAAGCTTCAGTGCTCTGTTCTTCATCTGGGTAGTCCACACGACGCTCTTTCGCCGGTACCCTCTGAACGACGCCTGGTCCATCGCGATTAACGGTGCTCTGCTCTTCACGGTCCTGTTCTACGTGTATCCGTTAAAGTTCATGGCGAGCTCCTTCGTTACGCGATTTACGGGTGTTCCCAATCCCGCCCTGAAATCCCTCGAACAGCTCCAAAAGCTCTTTCTTATCTACGACGCGGGATGGATAGTTGTCTTCGCGCTAATCGCTCTGCTCTACGTGCGAGCCTATGCGACGCGCGCGCGACTCCAGTTGACTCCAATCGAGTCGTACGATGCTGTCACTTACGCTCGTCACTACCTCGGCTTTGTCCTCGCGGGCGTTGTCTCGGCCGTTATCGCATTGAGCGGGTTTGGACTTGGGATGGGCATGCCCGGAATAGCGTTCGTTACTATCGGGCTCTTTGCATGGCTTAACGGCGAGCTTCGCGCTCCAAGACGCCGGGCACTTGAAGCTGCTGAGCGAGCACTGATTCCCAGCATGACTCTTTCCGGCAATCACCCGATACCGACGCCGTGAGCGATCGCAAGGAACTTCTCGCCAGACTGCTCGACCCCAACGAGGTCGTCGTATTCGACGGTGCGATGGGCACGATGCTTTACTCGAAGGGCGTGTTCATCAATCAGTGCTACGATGAGCTGAGCCTTCGCTCGCCCGACCTCGTGCGCGAAGTTCATCGCGCATATGTGAAAGCTGGAGCCGAAATCATCGAGACGAATACGTTCGGCGCGAGTCGCACCAAGCTCACACCGTACGGCCTCGAGACGCAGGTACACGCGATCAACAAGGTAGCGGCGCAGATCGCTCGCGAAGAAGCCGGCGACAACGTGCTCGTCGCGGGTGCAGTCGGCCCGCTCGGCGTCCGACTCGAGCCATACGGTCCGACGTCACTCGAAGAAGCGCGCGCCATCTTCAAGGAGCAACTGCAAGGCCTGAAAGACGGCGGCGCAGATTTCTTCCTTGCCGAAACGTTCGCCGACATCGCTGAGATCGAACAGGCGATTCTTGCGGCACGTGAAGTAGACAGTGCGCTGCCGATCATCGCGCAAATGACGATCGGAACTGACTGCGTTACCCCTTATGGAGCATCTGCTGAAGACATCGCGAAAGCGCTCGATTCATTCGGCGCAGATGTCATCGGACTGAATTGCTCCGTCGGGCCGCAGACGATCCTCGACGCCGTCGAGCGCATGACGAAAGTCACGCGCAAGAAGATCAGCGCACAGCCGAACGCAGGCATGCCTCGCGAGGTCGGTGGTCGCAGCATGTACATGGCGAGCCCCGAGTACATGGCGACATATGCTGCGCATCTAGTGCGCGCCGGAGCGAAGATCGTTGGTGGTTGCTGCGGCACTACGCCCGAGCACATCGAGGCAATGGTCGAAGGCATTCGTCCGCTGTCACCACGCCAGGCGCGAGTTCCAAAGCGCGGCATTCACACCGGTGAACACACGGTACTCATTCCTGAAGAAAAGGGTGTCGAGCCGATACCGCTCGCCGAACGTTCCAAATTCGGCGGCAAGATCGCGCGCGGTGAGTTCGTCACGTCTGTCGAAATCGTTCCGCCCCGCGGCGTGGACGCATCGAAGATGCTGCGTGACACGCTGGCGTTGAAGGAAGCGGGTGTCGATGCCGTCAACGTACCCGATGGACCGCGCGCGCAAAGCAGAATGGGTGCGCTTCTAACGAGCTTGCTTATTGAGCAGCAGGTCGGCATCGAAACTGTCACACATTACTGCTGCCGCGATCGCAACCTTCTCGGCATGCTCTCCGACCTGCTCGGCGCATCGGCAATCGGACTGCGCAACATGCTGATCATCACTGGTGATCCGCCGAAGATGGGCCCGTATCCGAATGCGACTGCCGTGTTCGACATCGATGCGATCGGTCTGACGAATCTCGTCAACAAACTGAACCACGGACTCGATCCAGGTGGAAATCCAATCGGACGACCGACGTCGTTTGCGATTGGAGTCGGAGTGAACCCGGGAGCGATAGATCTCGAGCACGAGCTCAAGCGCTTTGGGTGGAAGGTAGAAGCAGGCGCAGAGTACGCCATCACGCAGCCAGTGTTCGACGTCGAGCAGCTCGAGGCGTTTCTCGAGAAGCTCGAGTCATCTCAGCGCATTCCCATCATTGCAGGCATTTGGCCGCTCGTGTCTCACCGTAATGCCGAATTCCTCGCCAACGAAGTCCCAGGCGTGACCGTGCCGGCCCACATCATCGAGCGGATGCGGAAGGCGAACGAGAAGTCGAAGGAAGCCGGCGTGCAGGAAGGAATCGCAATCGCCCGCGAGATGCT
>JBDTNA010000040.1:0-13657 GCA_039933985.1 Gemmatimonadales bacterium
AGTGACCGAGCAGTCTGCGCTTGACGTGCTCGATCTTCAGCGGCTCGCGCAGCAGTGCGTTGTCGTACAGGTAGATCTGCCCGACCGAGAGATAGTTCGCCGCACGCCAGTAGGCGTGCATCCGTCGTACCGCCTCCGCGTTCAGTGGTTGTGCTTCCTTTGTTGCGACAGCTGCCATCCCGGTCAACGGATCAAGGAATTTTCGAGGCGCGCGTCAGAACGTCAGCAGCGTCTGCCCGCCGGCGTGCACCACTGACATCGCGGTGTCACGTCCTTCGACACTCAGGACCGATACTGACTCCGGCTTGGCAATCGCTCGTGTGAGATGTCTATCAAGGCCGCGAGTGCTGCCGAGAGAGATTGTGACACGCCCATCCTTGTGATCATAGTCGACACCGAGAAGCGGATACCGCGTCACCTCGGCAAGCGCGCCAAGCTCCGCATCATCCACCTCGAGGTTCACTATTCTGCCGGCGTTGCGCGCGGTGAACTCGCGCAACGCGTTGCTCCAGAGCCGCGAGTCACGAAGTACCTCTGTCGTTCCCTCGGGCAATGCGGCAATGGCATCTTGCGGAATAAGATTGGGAACGATGAGCACGCTGCAGCTGGCCTGGCGGACGATTCGGCCGGCCATGCGTCCGCCGACAGCGCGCGCGCGGCCGAGGCGGCGCTTCACTCCAACAACCAGGAGCTCACCCTTCGCGAAACTCGCGTAATCGATCAGCTCGTGAGCCGCTGCGCCGTGCAGAACTATCAGGTCCGGCCTCATATGCACGGCTTCGAGCTCTGCCTCGAGCGCGGTGAACCTGGTCTTCATCACCCGCTCGTAATGGCTATCGAACTCTGCCGAACTGATTCCCAAGAATCCCGAGCTCGGCTTCACGTGAACTGCCGACACGCTGGCAGAATCGGCGATCGCCTCCAAGGCTTGCGGAGCGAGTTGCAGACCACGCGGATTCAGATCCATCGCGACGATTACCCGCTTCGGCAGCCGCGTCATCTCAGGTGATGCAACGAGCAATGCCGTATCAGTCAGCCGCGACACTTCCATAGCTGTTTCTTCGCCGAAGAGTCGTCCCCACACACTGTGCCGGTTCGCTCCCAGAATAATGAGATCGGCTTCCTGTTCGCGCGCATAGTCCACTATGACTTCCGCGGGCCGACCCAACCTCAGATCCACCGTCCATTGGGCCGCAGAATCGAACCGGATGATCTGGTCGCGAATGACAGCGCGCCGTGCTTCCACTCTCGATTGTTCGAAGTCCAGGGGTAGGATCATTCCTTCACTCTGGGCAAACATGACGGGGATTGGCGGCACAGGCTCGAGGACAGACAACACGTGAATCTCGGCGCCATTCCGCGCGCAAATGAGGTCCGCCGCTTTGAACGCTGCGAGCGCCGAGTCTGAGCCGTCAGTGGCGACGACGATTGAATGGATTCTTGATTTTGGAACGATTGCGGGCTCTTCGTCGAGCTCGCTGGCGATCATGTCGATGGCAGTCATGTCTACACCTCCTGAGTGTTCCGAACGCGCCCGATCAGAACCGGGCATTGGTTCGAAGCTATGACCGCGACGGTACCGGGTCTGTCAGGAGCGGGATGAGATTTACTCAGCGTTTCCCGTACGTCCGACACAGGAGGGCGCTACGAGCCCTGTTGGATCGCTCCGTAAAGTGCGGGAAGCAGACTCACCAGCCACACAATACCCGCCACGATCGCGGCTTTCTTCATCGGAACTCGCGCAATAACCGCGATTCCAATTGCGCTGAGAACAACCGACCAGATTGTAAAGACATCCAGTCCGGCAAGAATGGTCGCCAGGATCGGACTTGCCGAGTCGGGAAGAAATCTCGCGGGCCCGATGCCGACGCTGTTCGGCGACGTGATCGATTCGGGCGAGAGCAGCAGCCCCTGCAATGCCGTCACGACTGTCTGGACTACTCGCGGTACGCCGGAGTAGACGGAGACGACCATCGCAGCGGCAAATGCCATCTTCGCATCGAGGAACTTGCCAATCAGCCAGAAGAGAACGCCGCCTATGAATGCAAAAATCGGCACGAATACGATGGCGCCGAACTTGGACGACATCTCCATGAATCCGGTCATCCCGCTGAGTTGTTCCTGCGTCAGTGCTGGATTCTTCGCCATCATCGCGGCCTGCTGTTTTGCGATGACCGCATCCATCACTGGTGCGAGCCCGTTGTGAAGGACGAATGCAAGAATGCCGGTTACGACCGCGAGGATTACGAGGGCGAGCCCGAACTGCCCATCACGGCGCCGCTCGAATACCACAGACGGCTGAAAGAAGATGTCTACGAAATCCTCGAACACACTCGACTTCGCGGGAACGGGCGGGATCACTGCGTCGGTCATCGAATGCTCCGGGCCGAATGGTTGGGCTGCCTTAGCGAACGGCTATTTGCAACTCGTTCCGCAAGAGTTGCATGCCAAAGCTACAACCTCCAGACCGGGCTCGCCTCTCACCCGCCGTTGAGAGCTACGACGGCTCCGGCTCACGCCTGCTCCCACCCGTCGGTTCGGCGTAACGTCCAGTGATTTCCGAGACATGGATGCGGAAGAACTGATTCCGGAACGGAGTCGGATCGTCAGCACCGAGTGCTCGGGGAAAATATTTCTTGATGAGCGCAGTCCCGTCGGCATCACCCGCGGCTCCTGGATCCGGAACCAGCAGATAGAACGACCCGTGCACAACGACGCTCAGCCAATCGAAGGCTCCGCGGTGCTCGTCGATTTCCAGGGCAACCCAGCGATTCGTGAGAATGCTCGCAAGCTTGCCGCCGGGAGCGGTTCTACCGTACACCCATACACCATCGAACACGAAACGAATCGGGGCAATGTCAACACGATCATGCAGTGAGTACGCAAGCCGGCCGACTCGTGCCCTTCGCAGAAGCTGCTCGCATTGAGGCCTCGTGAGCTCCCCAAACCGCGGGCTCTGAAGAGCATTGTCGACATGACCTGGGGCCTGGGCGGTCATCGGTATGCCCTCTTGTGCACCTGCGGGGGTGCAACAAGTACCGCGCATTCCGCGTTTCGAGCGATCGCTGTCGAAACGCTTCCCAGAAGAAAACGCTCCCGATCAGGTTGCCGATGTGCCCCGGTTGCGATGAGATCAGCGCCTGCCCTGACTGCAAACTCGAGTACCTCGTGCGCCGGCTTACCGCTGAGGGCTGCGGTCTCGACGATTACGCCGCTTGGCACATCCAGACCCTGTACCTGCCGCCGGAACCAGACAACCAGGTCTCCGGGAAACCTCAGCGGCTGAGGATTTCCGCTTTGCATTAGCTCGACATCCATCACCGGCTCGACGTGAACCAGATACAAAGTGCCCTGGTTTCCCATTAGACTGAGCGCAAGACGCGCCGCGAGAGTGCTGGCCTGGGAAAAGTCAGTGGCCACCACCACTGTGCGTGGCTCACCGAGCGGTTTCTCGACTGCAAGTACAGGCACGGCCGACATCTGGATCACCTGCAGGGTAGTCTCACCGCCAAGAAACTTGTCCATCGGCACATTGCGGCGCTTTCCGACGACGATAAATTCTGCCAAACGGTTCTCTGCAGCTGACACAATCGCGCGCGGCACGCGGCCCGACACGACCTCGTGCGTCCATTTGTGATCCGGATTGGCCTTTTCAAGAATTGCCTTGATTCCCATCGTTCGGATGTTGATTCGCAGCGACTCGATCTGACTGTCGCCCTGACTGTCGCTCTGACCCATGATTGGATCGACATGATATGAATCGGACGGTGGGACCACGCTTACAATGTGCATCGCGCACGTGCGCAGGGATGCAATTGTCGAGGCCGTAGTCAAAGCGGCGAGAGACTCCGGAGAACCGTCCACTCCTGCGACGATGCCTCCCAGTTCAATCGGTTGGTACACCCTGCCCTCGGCAGTGTCCGGGTGATTGGAAATGGCGGCGCTGGTCATGATTGTCCCGTGTTTGGTGCCTGAGCGATCTCGGCAATGATTCTCGATTCAATATTCGCCCGCGGGACACTGTGGCGAAGTCAGTCGAAGCCCCAAGGTTTGTGGGGCGCATCGAATTGTTTTGTAGGCGAATTCACCACATGAATACGTCGATTCTCCGACTGCAACAGAACGTCGTCGAGCCGATCTTGAGTATGTCAAATCACTCAGGCAGAGAATCATGTATCGCAACGTCATGGTGCCCATTGATGGATCTTCGTTCTCCCGGGAAGCGGTGCTGCAGGGTCTTCGAATCGCGTCACGATGCGGCGCAACACTGCGTCTCGTTCGCGTAGCGGCAAACCCGGCACCGATCGGTGCGCCCGAAGGCTTCGTGGGCGTCAACCTCGCGTCTCGAGAGATCCACAATTCGGCGTTGGCCGAGCTCTACTCGATCGCAGCGGACTGCCGCGCCCATTCCACCATCAACGTCACTGCCTCGATCGAGCACGGACCCGTAGTGGATGCACTCATCGGCTACGCGAAACGCTTCGATGTCGACCTGATCGTCATGCGTAGTCACGCGCGAAGTGGATTGTCGCGCGCCTGGTTTGGCAGCGTCGCCGACGGCCTGATCAGGATGAGCGGAATTCCGGTCATGGTGTTGCGCCAACCATCGCTGGCAACCGGACTTGAAAGCGGCCTTCAGATGAAGCGAATTCTCGTGCCGCTCGATGGATCACCGCTCGCCGAGGAGAGCCTGCGGGCAGCAGGAAAGGCGGCAAGGGTAGACGGTGCTTCGCTAACGCTTCTGCGAGTCGTTGCTCCTTCAGTTCACCGCGTCGGCGGCGATCTGGAATCTGACATCGGTCCTGCGAACGCGCTCGAAGTCGGTGAGGCACGCCACTATCTGGCTTCTCTGTTTACATCCGGCAGCGAAAGATTCATCGGAGTCAAGCGTCGCGTAGTCATCTCAGATGACATCGCCGGCTCGATCCTCAGTATGGCCGCCGCGGAAGAAGCGGATCTGATCGCGATCGCAACGAGAGGGCGAGGATCGCTCGCCCGGGCCACCAATGGAAGTGTTTCAGATCGCGTCATGCGCGAAGCGCAGATTTCTACGCTGGTCGTTCACCCTACTGCACAGCCGGTGGATTTCATCTATGCGTCCACGGCAGTCGAGCTGGCTGGAACGTGACGGTAGTTACTGTCCGAGAATCCCGAGCTTGAGGGCGAATGCGACGTAGTCCGAGCGGTGCGATAGACCAAGCTTCTCGTTGATTCGCTGCTTGTAGGTGTCAACTGTCTTGGGACTGATGAACAGCTTCTCACCAATCTCCGGAGCACTGAAGCCGCCCGCGACATAGCGCAAAACGTCCCTCTCACGATCAGTCAGCTTCTCGTACCTGTCGCGCTCATCGGCGTGCTCGGATCTTCGCTTGATCCCCTGAGCCAGAGTTCGTGCCGCCGTGGGTTGCATGTACATGTCGCCGTGCGCCAGCGCCCGTACGGCATCGACGAGCTCGCGGTCAGCTGCACTCTTTACCAGATATCCGCTCGCGCCTGCCTCCAGGGCCTTCACGAGGTAGGCGTCCTCCGCATGCATGGTGAGGATCAGAATCTTCGCCCGGATTTTCTTTTCCACCATCTCGGCCGTCGCAGCAATTCCATCCATCTCGCCCATCGAGAGATCCATTACAACCACGTCGGGATCCACTCGCTGCGCCAGTGACACAGCTTCGCGCCCGTTGGACGCCTCGCCGACAACCTGAATGTCCTTCGCAGATCCGAGAACGGCCTTTACGCCGGCTCTCACTACGGCGTGATCGTCTGCGAGAATGACCTTGATGACATCCAGCGTCACGACGCTGCCTTCAGCGTCTTGAGCTCTGCAATCACCCGCGTTCCTCCATTTGGAATGCTGGCAACCTTCATCGAGCCACCAGCCAGAATGACCCGATCCCGTACTTGTCCGAGTCTCGAGCCACCGAAAGGAACACGAGCCACTGCCTGGTCGAATCCGTTGCCGTCATCCGAGACCTCCATCCGTACGGTGCCATCGCGACTGTATACATCTACGTTAGCTGATTCCGCGAACGCGTGCATCTCGATGTTCCGAAGGGCCTCTTGCGCCACACGAAACAGCGTTGCCGAAACCTCCGGCGGAATCGGCTTGCCCTTGATCGATGTGCTGACGTGAATATTCACTCCCGATCGATCCTGTACCTGGGTTGAGAGTGCAATCAACGCTGCCTCGAGCCCCAGATCTTCAGCAACACGGGGATGCAGCGAGTAGGAGACATTTTTTACTTCCTCCATCGCCGAGCCCAGCAGACTGCCAACGGTTATGAGGCGATTGCGAAGGTCACCATCCGCGTCGTTCGCCGCAGCGGCAAGTTGAAATCGCACCGCCACGAGATTCTGCGCAATCGAGTCGTGAAGCTCGCGGGACACCCGCGCCCGCTCGGCATCTTGAGCGTAAACGACCTCCGCCCCCAGCGCCTGAATGCGGTTGCGCTCGGCTGCAAGTGAATCGAGCAGGCCGTCGATGGTCGAACCGAGGCGCTTCAGTCTCGCGTCGGCAAATCGCGATGGGTTCGATCGGACTTCGAACTCTCCTTCCGAAACTTGCATCGCCAGCTTTTCCAGATGCCTGATCGGATCGAGAGCCAGGCGAACGAGAGCGAGATTCACAAGCGAAGCAATTGCAAGTACAGCCAGTGCCGCGATCATCTCCCTTCTGTCACTGCCTCGCAGCACCAATGTCTGAACGATGATCGCCGCAGCGACGATGATGACGTTGGCGCCAATGAGCTTGACCGCGAGCGGAACGCCGAGCACCTGTGTGGTGGCTCGGCGCATCCAGTCGGATCGGATCGAAGGACTGGCGTTTACTGCCGTCGCCTGGTTCACGTCTTCCGGCGCTGCCGGTCGCTATTCGACGATGAGAGCTGTGACCATTCCGAACATTCCGTGATCCGTCTCAGCGTGCGGAAGGATGTGACAGTGGAACGCCCACACTCCCGGATTGTTGCAGTTCACTATCACGTCCCACCGTTCGCCCGGTGCGATGTTGAGCGTATCACACTTCCACGGAGCAGGCTGCATCCATCCGTCCTTCGCGATGACGGTCATGTGCATTCCGTGCAGGTGCATCGGGTGAATCATCATCCCTTCGTTCATGAAACGAAGACGCAGCTTCTGTCCTTTCGTTACCTTCACGGGCTCGGTTGCCGGAAAGCCTTTGCCGTTCAGGGTGTAGCCGTGCATGCCGTCATTGAGCACCATGACGTAGTCCACATCCACCTTCTCGATCGCCATGGGCCTGCGTGGCTCGACGATGAATGCGCCGAGTAGACCGAGTCCAACCTGTTTGGCCGAGTTATGGTGTGAGTGGTACATGTGCGAGCCGTGGTTTCCTTCCGGCACAGTGAATTCGTAGGTAAACGATTCGCCTGGCTTGATTGGCGGCTGTGTGATAAACGGTACGCCGTCCATCGCGTTGGGGAGCTCGACTCCATGGAAATGAACAGCAGTAGACTCGGTCAGTTTGTTGTGAACCATCATCCGAACCCGATCGCCTTCGCGCACACGCAGCTGCGGACCGGGAATCTGTTCGTTGTATGCCCATGCTTCGACGATCTGGCCCGGAGCCGTCTCCCACCGTATTTGCGTCGCGGTGAGGTCGAAAACCTTCACTCCCTTTTCAATGCGGGGAGCGAGGATCTGGTTTCCCTTGCCTTTTGTTTTTGCAGGAAACGCCTTGATGCCGGCTTCGTGCATTGCATCCATTGCAGCAGCACTGGCTGCGATGCCTGCTGCTGCTGCCGCCGGATTCGGGGCCATTGTTCCACCGCTGGCGTCCGCCTTGAGTGCAGTCTTCTGCGCGCTCGATTCGCTGCACGCGGCAAGCACTCCTCCGGCGACTGCGGTAGCCGCAGCGCTTTTTAGAAAGGAACGCCGCGAGGCGATACTATATAGAAGGTTGGACGCGTGCTCTGGGATCGATGTATCGGTCATTTCTTGCTCCGGAATTGGCAGTTGGCACGGCTGACTCGAGCCGACAATCCAAGGTACGGGAGCAGCACTTCCTCCTCTGTCAGGCGCATCGCGGAACGTTCTTCCGGTTCCCTTGGCCCGGAGTAAGGGTTTACCCTACAGCTGCACTCGCTGCGAGATCGATCCATTCACGTTAGTCCAGGATAGATTTGCCCCGCATGACGAAATCGCACGAACCGAAGGCCGCTGACGCGATAACCGATGCGATTCTCGCGGCAATCGTCACTATCTCAGCCGACGCGATTGTGTGCGTCGACGACAGCCAGCGTATCATCTTCTTTAATGAAGGTGCCGCGACCGTCTTTGGGTACACAGCAGCCGAGGTGATGGGTCAGCCTCTCGAGCTTTTGATTCCCGAGCGATTTCGCGGTTCGCACGCGAAGCACGTGGAGTCTTTCGGTAAGTCGAGCGTTGTCGCGCGGCGTATGGGCGAGCGGGGTCAGATCTCCGGCCTTCGAAAAAACGGTCAGGAGTTTCCCGCCGAGGCAGCGATATCGCACCTCGGCGCATCGGATCCAAGGGTGTTCACTGTCGTTCTGCGCGACGTAACCGAGCGCAAGCACGCGCACGAAACGCAGCAGTTCCTGGCTGAAGCCGGCGAGATCCTGGCCTCATCTCTCGGTCTGGAAGAGACCTTTCGAAATGTCGCGCGGCTGGCGGTTCCCCGTCTCGCAGATGCGTGCATTGTCAACGTCAATCAGGATGGCGCGTTTGAGCGTACTGCAGTCGCTCACGTCGACGAGGAGTATGGACGCGAGCTCGAACGAAAGCGCCAGCAACATCCGATCGACGCATCGGGAGATCACCCCGTGGCGGTCGTCCTTCGCTCACTTTCTCCGCTGATTCTGTCCGCCGCTTCGACCGGACTAAAAGCCGATCGAGAGCATCCCGAGCTGACGGATATCTTCAACGCCCTGCCATCGGACGCGATTATCCTCCCACTGCGCGCGCGTGATCAGCTGCTGGGAGTTCTGAGTCTTTATCGCAAGCACGGCACGTACGATCCCGGCGACGTATTTCTCGCCGAAGAGCTCGGAAGGCGGGCTGCCATGGCGATGGACAATGCACGCCTCCACGAGCTCGTGCACGTGGGCGTTCGGGCTAGGGATGACATGATTGGCATCGTCGCTCATGATCTTCGTAACCCAGTCAACGCCGTGCGTATGCTCGCTGGAGTGATCCTCGACAGAGAGCGCGACGAGCCGTTGCCTGCAGAGATTACCGATTACGCTGCAGTCATCCGTCAGGCGGCAGAGCAGATGGATGCACTCATTCGGGATCTGCTCGACGTGACGCGCGTCGAGGCTGGGCGCCTCAAGGTCGATGCAATCCCATACAACACGGAAGAACTGCTTAGTGATGCTCTGCGGACGCTGTCTCCGGTTGCCGCCGAAAAGTCTATCGTTCTCAGGCTCAATGCCCCAGACGATATGCCGGATGTTCTCGCCGACTGTGAGCGCGTGAGACAGGCGATGTCCAACCTGGTGGGAAATGCGATCAAGTTCTCGCCCGAGGGCAGCGAGATTGTCGTGTCAGTAACGGTCCTGCAGGTCGAGGTGCGCTTCTCTGTTGCCGATCGCGGAAACGGAATGACGTCCGATCAGTTATCGCACGCGTTCGACCGGTTCTGGCAATCGAGCCGAACCGATCGCCAGGGTGCCGGACTTGGTCTCGCAATCGCGAAGGGAATCATCGAGGCGCACGGTGGTAGAATCTGGGCGGAGAGCCGGCCGGGCGCTGGAAGTACTTTCTACTTCACACTGCCAATTGCTGAAAAAGTAAACGGCACTCCTTAAGGAGTGCCGTTTATCTCTTTCAGTCGCCGCGTTTAGAAGCCGACGACGCCCTCGACTACGAATCCCTTGAACTTTCCGCCACTGCGGATGTCCGTCGTCGGGAAGTCGTTGTACTTCTGGGTCACCCACTCACCCTTCATGAGAACGTTCGGCGTGAGGAACCAGCCGGCGCCGACATTGAAGCGATTGCTGCTGACCTTGTTCGCAATTCCGAGGAGCTCGCCCTTCGCCGTGTTGTAACGCGTGGAGACGTAAGCGCGTTCATCCGGCAGGAAGCGATAGGTGACTTCGCCTGCGTACTGGTTCCACGTGCGAGTCTTCGTTTCCGTCGCGGCAGCGCCCTTGGCTTGTTCTGCGACTCCGAAGAACTCGATTCCCTTGATCTTCACAAACGGGTTGAGCTGGTACGCTGTGACCTTGCTGGAGAAGCCCGGGCGAACGTTGCCCGACCACGCGGTCGAGGCTTCGGTCGATGCGGTATTCTCGAGGACATCGAAGTATCTCGATCCGGCTCTGTCACCCGTATAGAGCGTGTTGCTGTTCGACTTCTTCGTCGTGTATAGCGATCCCGTCAGCCTTGTACGGAGATCCGGCGTCAGCTGCTTGTCGAAACCGAGCTTCGCGAGGTACGACGGAGCGCGGGCCGCGGGATTTCTGAGCGTGCCGCGAACTTCGCCGGCCGTCATTCCACCCATCGCTATGAAACCGTTCTTCCGGAGATAGGCTTCGGCGCCGATCTCGGTCGTGAAGGCATCCATCAGGTAGTTGCCGACGAGCGGATTGTAGATCGCATTGCCACCGTCGCTGCGACGGAAGTGTGCGTCACCGTAGTTGATCTCGAAGTGTCCGACGCGAAGCGACAGGACCTTCATCATGTTGTCCAGGAATTCGTTCTTGATCGGAGAACCGTCGATCAGGAAGTAGCCGTCCTTCGCCCACGTCTCGTTGTGATGCCGCGTTGAGACGTACTGCGTCAGCGCTACGCGAATTCCGCGAGCGAGCTGGACGTTGAGGTTCAGGTTGGCTTCGGCATTGTTGAAGCCGTGTCCGATCCGAACAAGCTTGTTGGCATCGTACAACACCTTGTTCGCATCGGGAATCATTCTCGGTGCGGCGGTGTTGGAGTGACCCAGGCCCTGGAACTGCTGCGTGAAGCTTCCGCCCCAGCTGAGCTTGAAGCCCGTGTAGTCAGCGCCTTCTTCCTTCGGCGACTCGAACACGTTGATGCCGCGCTTGTCGAACGGGCGGAAGTTCTGAATCTCGATCTTCGGCGCCATCGCCATGTATTTGCTTTCAACGACGAGCAGCTTCGGCTTCGCGGTATCCGGTGTCGCTTTCACTTCAGCCATGGGGGCTGGTGCAACTTCCGCCACTTGAGCGACAGCAACCGTCTGTGCGCCCGACAAAACGGGGAACATTGCGGCTACTGCAACTGCGGCGATGGTCTTCATACGGGGGGATCTCATATTGCTACTTCTCCTTTCGATTGTGTTGATCTTTCGTGACTACGGATTCAGAACCAGGTCGAACGACACTGTTACCGGATCGCGAACCTTCATCGTGCCAAGCATCAGGCTGGGCGGCTTGACGCCGTATTCCGACATCTTGAACAGTTTGCTGCCTGTCATGCGGATAACTCCCTTGCTGTCCGCCGATCCGGTTCCGGTGATCTCGATCGGGTTTGTTCTTCCGGCGATCGTGAGCAGTCCGCTCATGAAGACCGTGGTACCGGTTACTCGATAGGAGTCCAGCTTCCAGGAGATCTTCGGATTGGCGCCCGCCTTCAGCGCTTTCATCATGTGCTCGTTCATCGTCTTGTTCTTGCAATCGAGAGACGAAACGGGCACGACCAGCGATGCGCTTTGAACGAGATTCGACGGTGTCGCCTCAGGCTTGGAAGCGACGAGGACGTCAATCTTGCCGGCGGTGCACTTGAATGAGCGCGCGGTTGACGTGCCTTCCAGCCAGAGTCGGCTCTCAGTCGAGAGAGTCATCGAATCCGGAGTGGTTGTGCGCGCAGCGCCGGTAACAGCTGCGAGAACGGCAATCGCTCCGACGATTGTGGTATTTCTGATTGTTGATCTCATGTATTGCTCCAGCGGTTTGGGTTACGCTGGGAAGATGGGCTCGCCGACTGTGCTGCTCTGTCGGGACCACCCCGAACTTTCTGGAAGGAGTTACTGCCCGCTGGTGAGGGATTCCCTTACGCCTTTTTCACTATTCTGAACGCCCGCCGAAACGTTTGAAAAATTCGACGTGCGGGTCGATTCGGCTCTTCGCTTGATGCCAAGCAGCATCCCGCGCTCCATGATGAAATGCGCCGGCTCGAATAGAAGAAGCGAAACGGGAGTGAGCGCAATTCCAGCAACAGTGGGCACACCGGCGCCGCGCGTACGAATGTGCAAGCGCGTGAGCGACGGACCGATTGGCTCGAGCACGAATGCGCCCCAGTTCTCGAGAACCAGCGCTCGCCCCGGCTCGACCTGACGCACTTTCCAACCGAGATTGCGCCCGAGCAGTCCGCCGAGGTACGATGGCTGAACCGCGCGGACTAAATCACCTGCAGTCCGGTTCTGCCACTCGGGAATGATCCTGTCAGCGTTCCTGATGTCAGCTCCAAAGGCACGCTCCAGCCAGTCGTAACTGTAGAAGCCACCTCTGTCCTGCCCAACCTGCACCAGCCACTGCCAGACGGAATCGACAGGGGCATCGATCGAGATCGCGTGATCTATTCGATAGTGCGATTCACCAAGCGGAGGATCACCGATCATCACCATCTGTCGCTCGGACCGAGTGGTTCCCCATGCGGAATACCACGGTCGAAGTCCGATCACTACGCCCGTGTAAACTATTAAGCCGATCAGGAGCACCCGAAGCACAGCTCCAGGATGCATCGTGCGGCCGTGCTCGTGCGTGATTCGAACCGTTGCAATCGCGGCAGCGATGGCAACGAAGTCTGCTGCAATCCCGACAATGAACAGCGGATGGCCAAACAATAGAAGAAGGGTCAACGAGCTGAGTGATGCGATTGCGATAAGCACACGCCACCAGCGATGCAGAATCTCGATTCCTGTCAGACCGGCACCGGCTGCCATGAAGCCGATTGTCGCGCCTAGCCAGAGAATCGTTACCAGCCTGTCTCCGCCAATATCCGTTGCCCACATTCCGGCCGACGCATGCGCCAGACCGTGCAGCATTAGAAGCACTCCAACGATGAATCTGAGTTTTTTCATGAGATCGGCGCCACGAAGATCTCGAACTGAATCAGAACCTTGTTCTTTGTCTTGAGGATTCCGCCCCACGGCCGCGGCGGCTTGATGCCGAAGTCGGTCATGAGAATTGGAACTGATCCTCTGGCTCGATGCGTTCCGTCCGAAAGCCGGTCGCTCGTGACAGTCATCGTCACCGTGCGTTCGACTCCCGCTATGGTGAGCTGACCCTGTACCTCGACCGGGCCGACGGTCATCGACTCACCGGGAAACCGCTCGAGTTTTGCGGTGATGAAGCTTTCCGCAGGAGGTTTGGGCGACTTCAGCGCGTTGTACATCTCCGCTTCCATATGCCGGTCGCCGCATTTGAGCATTCGAACTGGAACTTTCACGCTGACACCTCGAACTGCGCTCGGATCGAGCGATCCCCGTTTTCCAGCGGCAGCATTGAGGTCGATCGTCGCGTCCATCGCAGTCGCCTTGCAGGTCCAGTCGCGGACGTTCGAGCTCCCTTCAAGCCATAAGCGGCTGTCAGGACGAACAGGAAGACGGGTCACAGATGCAGCGATTGAAGCAGCCACGGGTTTGCTCCCGGTCCGCTGGGCTTCACCCGAATCCGGGGTCAAGGGCATGAGAGTCCCGATAAGCAGAATGAACGTGAGA
>JBDTNA010000041.1:0-13566 GCA_039933985.1 Gemmatimonadales bacterium
GCGCTAGGCGAAGATCGCCCCGTTGACTTTCATACTAGCAAAGTCCAAACTCGGGCAACGCACCGCATTCGCCTTAAACGACTCAATGGCTCCTCGAACTCTCGCAACTCTAGCAACGGTGCTTTCGGCGGCACGCGATGCGGACGCCGCTCTCACGCTGCTTCAGCACGAAGCGTCCGACATCGAGAGGGCATCGCAGCTCGTTCTGTTCATCTGCGATTCGCGGCGGCAGCTGATAACCGAGCGGCTGAGCCCGATAGACGACGTGGTGTCGCGGACTCCTCTCAACGTTTCGATCGACCACTTGCCGGCGCCAATTCGACGCGCGCTGAATTCCGGCGCGACGGTCGCCGACTTCGGTACCGAATCCGATGAGTACATGAAACTCCTCGGCATCAGCCCGCAGCAGCAGGGTGGAATTCTTTCGGTGCGCGGCCTGACCCTCGACGGAGAGCTTGCCGGATTCGTCGCCCTCTACGAGCCACGCCGCCGCTTCGGTCCGCGGATTTCGGAGCGCCTCTCGCCGGCACTCGACCTCTTCGCGCTCGCATTCGAGCGAATCGCCGAGCACGAAGCACGACTCGAGGCAGTGCGAACCCTCGAAGAGCTGACCGGCAACATTCACGCGGAATACAATCGCGCGCTGAAGCAGATGAAGACGGAGCTCGACGACCTGAAGAGCTCGAGCGCAGCGCCCGATCAGCGCGATGCTCAGCGAATCGCGCAGCTGGAGCGGCTTGTCGCACAGGCGAATGACGAAGTTCAACGTCGTGCCGAGCGACTCCATGCGGTAGAGGATCAGGTTTCGCAGGCCGTTGGTCGCCTTCAACAGGCGCACGTTGAGCTTCACGAAGAGAGGGAGCTCGTGCGCGCGCACCTGAGCGTCCTGGGCAAGATCGAGCGCGTACTCGAGGAGAACGACGGGTCGAGTCCAGGGGATGCACTGGCCAAGATCCGGAACACGCTCACCGCGCGCAGCTGAAACCGCAGATCTCACAATGACGGGAATTCCCGTTCCCTCCGCGCTTCAAAGCGCAATTACGAAGCTCGCGCATCATCAGCCGATATCAGCTGACGACGCTGCCGAAGCGTTTGGCGTGATCATGCGCGGCGAGGGCACGGCGGTACAGATCGCCGCAATGCTTGCTGGACTTCGCGTCCGCGGTGAGACGTCGGAGATCGTCGCTGGCGTTGTGCGCGCGTTGCGCGAAGTGATGGTGCGACTGCCTTCCACGAACCAGGATGAGCTCGTAGACACATGCGGCACGGGAGGTGGCGCGGTCGCGACGTTCAACATTTCCACCGCTGCCGCGCTGCTCGCGGCCGGGGCCGGCGTTCGAGTCGCAAAACATGGCAACCGATCATTCACTTCGAAATGCGGAAGCGCCGATGTCCTCGAAGCGCTAGGAGTTCCGGTTGACGCACCGCTCGCTACCATGGAAAAGGCACTCGAGACTGCGGGGATCGTGTTCATGTACGCGCCGCTGATGCATCCGGCGATGCGTCACGTTGGTCCGATCCGCCGCGAGCTCGGTATTCCGACAGTCATGAATGTGGTCGGTCCCCTCGCGAATCCAGCCGGCGCAGCGCGGCAGGTTGTCGGCGTCGCTGACGCGCATCGCGTGGCGATTCTCGCCGGCGCCCTGGCCGAGCTGGGGTCGATTCACTCGATGGTCGTGCATGGAGAGCCCGGTCTGGACGAGATATCACCGCTCGGCCCCACACACGTTGTTGAGATCAAGAACCGCGTGACGACCGAATGGACGATTCAGCCTTCGGACTATGGGATGGAGTCTACCGATGCGTCCGAGCTGGCCGGAGGTGACCCCGCCGATAATGCGCGCATCGTCCGCGAAGTTCTATCCGGCGGGGGAACAGCAGCAGGGCGCTCGGCGGTGATTCTGAATGCCGCGGCGGCGATCTACGTCAGCGGAAAGGTCAAGAAGTTCGCTGACGGAGTAGGCAAGGCAAAAGCAGCTCTTGCAGAGGGGAAGGGAATGGCCGCGCTCGAGAGGCTTCGCGCGGCCTACACCGTCAGCTAGCAGCGCCTCAGCACGCCGACGACGATACCCTGAATCGAGATGTCGTTCTCATGGACATATATGGGAGCCATTGATTCGTTCGCCGGCTGAAGGCGAATTCGCCCGTCCTTCTCGCGATACAGCTTTTTGACCGTCGCCGAAGTGTTGTCGATCAGGGCGATTACCATCTCACCATTGTCCGCGCTCTGCCGCTCGTTGACGATCACGAAATCGCCGTCGCGAATCTGCTCGTCGATCATCGAGTTACCGCGCACGCGCAGGACATAGTGGTTTCCTCCGCCCCGCACGAAATCGTCGGGGACAGTGATCATTTCCTGCGACTGAATCGCTTCGATCGGCATGCCGGCGGCGACCGATCCCATCAGCGGAAGCTGACGTGCGCGGGGATAGATATCGGACGGAAGAACTTCAATCGCCCGACTCTCGTTGTACTCGCGCTTGATGTAGCCCTTTCGCTCGAGATTGCTCAGATGCTCGTGCACCGTCGCGAGCGAGCTGTAGGCAAAACGGTGGGCGATCTCCTCGAAGCTGGGCGCGTAGCCATTCTCGGCCGAATACTCGGTGAGGTAGGTGAGAATCTCACGCTGACGCTTGGTGAGCGACATATCTTTCCCGTGGTGAAGGGTGCTGGGCAAGCCGTAACTGCAGACCGAACATTTGCCGAATTCCAAGAATATCCGAACAACTCCCGAAGCGCAAGGAAAATCCCTCTGGTCGCCCCCTACGGGCACCTTGGGTCGCCTCGTTCGGCAGGCTTGGGAACGAGCTGAGGCTCTGGAGAGGGATCCTCCGGCGAAGACGGGGGCCTCAAAAAATGGCCTGGAAATACCTTCGTTTCGTGATGCTCTCCTCAAGAACACCGTTGCCGTGATCGCGGAGCTGAAGAGAAGCTCGCCATCGAAGGGATTCATCAATCCTCGCCTCGATGCGAGGCGGCAGTCCGTGGCCTACGAGGAGGGTGGGGCATCGGCGATTTCTGTCCTTACCGAGCCTGCTTCCTTCGGAGGTAGCGACGCCGACGTCGAGCAGGTTCGTGCCGCGACGTCGCTGCCGATTCTCAAGAAGGATTTCCACGTGAGCGAGCTTCAGCTCATCGAGGCAAAGCAACTCGGCGCGTCAGCAGCCCTCGTCATAGTCAGGGCCATCGAGCCTGCGAGGGTCATGTCCCTCGCTTCCGTCGCTCGCGGCATCGGTCTCGAGATCCTGTTTGAAGTCCGCGACGAAAGTGAGCTCCGTATAGCTATCGATGCCGGCGCTGAGATTGTCGGAGTCAACAACCGCGATCTCGAAACTCTGGAGATCGACGCGACGACGGTCGACAGAATACTCCCACTGATTCCGGCAAACTGCGTAGCGATCGCTGAAAGCGGCTACTCGACTCGAAAGCACGTCGAGGCTGCAGCGCGTTCGGGTGCAGACGCTGTCCTGGTAGGCTCTGCGATCTCGGCGGCCGAGGATCCCGCGTTAGCCGTTCGAGAGCTTTCAGGAGTTCCCACAACGTCGCGACGCCGCTGACTCGCGCTCACCAGATGACGAAGATCAAGTTCTGCGGAATGACGAGGGCGCGCGATGCTGCGTTGGCGGTGGAGCTTGGCGCGTCCCACATCGGGGTGATATTCGCGGAGAGCAGCCGTCGCGTAACCGTCGAGCAGGCGCGTGAAGTCTTTGCGACTTCGGCCGACGCGAGGCGAGTTGGAGTTTTCGGTCGTGCCGGCATTTCGTCCGAAGAAGTCATTCGTCATGCGAAAGAGCTGGGCCTCGACGTGCTTCAACTTCACGGAGGTTTTCTGCCTGAAGATGTCGTGCGACTGCGCGACGATTTCGACGGCGAGCTGTGGACCGTGATCCCTGTCGATCAACGGGCTGCGGTGTTGCCTGATGGCTGGGACAAGCTCGCTGACGTCTCAGATGCGCTGCTGATCGATACGAGCGTCCGCGGGGTGACTGGGGGAACTGGAACGGCGTTCGACTGGAAGGCAGCGGCGCCCGAGATTCGCCGTGCAGCGGCCCAGATTCCGATTGTTCTTGCTGGGGGTCTGAACGCCGAAAACGTCGGGGAGGCCATTGCGATACTCCATCCCGGCACGGTCGACGTCTCCTCCGGCATCGAGTCGGCCCCGGGCATCAAAGACCCCGCCCGAATGCGGGCTTTTGCGGATGCGGTGGTCTCCGCGTCTATAGTATGGTGAAACACACCCCGGTGACCCATCCATTCATTTCAGTGGTGCGGTTCCCGGCAATTTCAACTATCGGATGATTGCAACAACAGTGAACGACAGGTTTGGTGAATTCGGCGGACGCTACGTACCCGAGACGCTAATTCCCGCTCTCGACGAGCTGGATGCAGCGTTCGACGCAGCAATGGCCGACGAGGAATTCATTCGAGCGGTTGACGAAATGCTTTCCACTTACGTGGGACGTCCATCGCCGCTCAGCACCGCTCCGCGTTTTTCGGAGAAGGTCGGTGCGCAGGTTTTTCTCAAGCGCGGCACGCACGAACCCGGCGGCCCGCGCAAGCGCGAAGACCTCAATCACACCGGCGCACACAAGATCAACAATACCGTTGGCCAGGCGCTGCTCGCGATGCGAATGGGAAAGCGCAGGATCATCGCTGAAACGGGCGCCGGTCAGCACGGTGTCGCAACTGCAACAGTGTGCGCGAGGTTTGGCCTCGACTGCACGGTGTACATGGGCGAAGAGGATATTCGGCGGCAGTCGCTCAATGTCTATCGCATGCGACTCATGGGCGCGCGGGTCATTCCGGTCACGTCGGGAACTCGCACGCTGAAGGACGCGACGAGTGAAGCAATTCGTGACTGGGTCACGAACGTGCACGACAGCTACTACATCATCGGATCCGTTGTTGGACCGGCGCCATATCCGCGAATGGTCCGAGAGTTTCAGTCAGTGATTGGAAAGGAAGCGCGCGATCAGATTCAGAACGCGTCGGGAAAACTTCCATCGACGGTCGTCGCTTGCGTCGGCGGTGGATCCAATGCGATGGGAATCTTTCACGCGTTCGAACAGGATTCGGGAGTCGAGCTGGTCGGCGTCGAAGCGGCCGGGAAGGGGCTTGACACCGAAGAGCATTCAGCGTCGCTGATGAAGGGTCGTCCCGGCGTTTTGCACGGAACACTCAGCTATCTGCTCCAGGACGATGACGGCCAGGTGCATCCCGCACATTCGATCTCCGCTGGTCTCGACTATCCGGGCGTCGGCCCCGAGCACGCATGGCTCAAGGATTCCGGAAGAGCGAAGTATGTCGCCGTCACAGACGACGATGCGTTGCGCGGATTTGCGATGCTTAGCCGCCTCGAAGGAATTATCCCCGCGCTCGAGACATCACACGCCATCGCGTGGATCGCGGACAATTCATCTCGCTGGAGTGGTGCGGACTCCATCCTCGTGTGCCTCAGCGGCCGGGGCGACAAGGATATGGCCCAGATTGCAGAGATGGGGCTGCTCGACGGATGACCACGCAGATCACGGACACCGACGTCGAGCTCGCGGAGCCGCCATTTGAGCCATCGCTCATCAGCGACCTTCTGCGCGCGTTCGGAAAGGCCGTGCGTGCTCATCAGCTGTATCTCCCTAACAATCCGATGCACGCGCGTGCGCTCGATTCCGTTAAAGAAGCGTTCCTCGTTGTGTGGCGCGAAACGGATTCGATCACGCTCACGGTCACGGAATCCGATTTCCGCTGGGCCAGCCGGCCGTTTCTCGAAGAGCTCGACAGGACTTCCGACAGCATTCCGTGGTTGTTCTACAAGGACGGTGTGCGCGAGATTCTCTTCCGCAAGGGTTTCGAAGGCGACGAGCTGCTGATCCTTCTCTCCCTGATGCAGAGAGCTCGCCTCGCGTCCGCTGACGACGATGATCTGCTTACGCTTCTGTGGGAGCACGACTTCGCGTACCTGCAATACAAGTACATCGACATCGGTATGCTCAGCGGAAATCCGCTCGATGCTGGACGAACGGAATTGCCAGACAAGATTGCCGCGCCAAGTGAAGTCGAGGCCGAGGCGCATATGCTTGCGTCGTCGTCGATCACGAAGATGGATGACTACGACGCAACGCTGTACTTCCTTGACGATCACGAGATCGGATATCTGCGTGACGAGATCCGCAGGGATTTCGCGATGGATCTGCGCGAGCAGGTCGTTTCGTCGCTGCTCGACACTTATGAGCAGGAGACTGACGCAACGGTACGCGACGAAATCGCCGGCATTCTCGACAGTCTCTTCCTGCTGTTCCTTTCGGTCACTCAGTTCGGCACCGCAGCGAGCCTGATTCGCGAAGCCGCGATCACCGCCGATCGTGCCAGCGAAATCCTTCTCGGCCAGCGCCAACGTCTGCTTCAGCTCGTTGACCGGCTCAGCGAGAAGGAAGTATTCGAACAATTGCTCGAAGCTCTCGAAGAAACGCAGCTCCGTCCTCCGCAGACCGACCTTCAGGAGCTGTTCGGCCAGCTTCGGCCAAACGCCCTCGAGACTTTGTTGTCATGGCTTGGCAGAAGTCGCAACTCGGAGCTCAGGCTGCTTCTCGAAAGCGCGGGCTCCAAGCTCGCTGCGTCACACACGGCAGAGCTCGTTCGGCTGATCTCATCGCCCGATGACGTTGTCGCGTTCGAGGCGATTCGTCGCGCCGGCGCGCTCAGGTCAAACGCGGCAGTGTCTGCCCTCGCGGGAAGAATCGAGCACGGCCAGCCCGAGATGCGACTCGCCGGCGTAGCGGCGCTCTCCGACATCGGATCTCCCGGTGCGCTGCAGGTACTCGAGCGCGCGCTCAACGATGATGATCTCGACATTCGAATCGCGACGGTAAAAGTGCTCGGAACGCGCGGCCACCGCGCTGCGTTGCGCGGAATCGAAGCCCACCTGAAAACGCGGCAGCTCCGCGACAGCAGTCTGGCCGAGAAGATGGCGTTCTTCGATAGCTACGGCGCGCTCAGCGGCGACGAGGGCGTGCAGCTGCTCTCCGATATTCTCAACACCCGGCGAATACTGGGAGGCAGAGAAGACGGCGAGCTGCGGGCCTGCGCGGCGATGGCGCTTGGTAAAATAGGAACCGAGTCGGCGATGCAGGCGCTGCAAAAAGCGCTGGCTGATCGCGACGTCGTCGTGCGCAACGCTGTGAGCAGGGCGGTCCGTGGCTAGTCCACTTCGCTCCGACGATCGCAACGTCCCCGTCGATCCGGCAACGGCTGCGTACATCCGCAAGCGAGGCCGCGATTTCATCATCTCGTGCTACGGAACGCTCCGCGCGATCAAGCTGTACCCGGTCGAGCATACCGCGGTGCAGAAAACTCTGGCCGAGCTCGCGCAGCTCTCGCGTGAGATTCTGGAACGGGAGCGAGAGCTCGAGCTGCGGTTGTCCGGCGAGTTCGTGTTCATCAATTCAACGCGGCTGCGCCTCGACCTCACCAACTACGCGATCTTCGGCTACCTGGTGCGCGCCTGCCGCGCCGCGGGGATAGGAGCGATCCAGGTTCATCATGCATCTCCGCGTGACTGGCTCGTGCTTCTCTCCCTTCTCGATGCACAGACCGAGCTGTCTCCTGAGGAGCGCCTCGTCGAGATCGTGGAGCACCTCGAGCAGACCGCCGTTTCCGAGCTGGTGGTGCTGCCTCCCGCAGCAGAGGACGACGACCGTGATTTTTCGGAAGAAGCTCGACTCGCGGCGAATCGGACTTACAACCAGTCGGTTGCCGTAACGCGCGAGGTGATCAACTCTGTTCGTATGGGCCGGACTCCGAGTATTCGGAGAATCAAGCGCGTGGTGCAGGGGATCGTCGATCAGATACTGAATGAAGAAACGTCACTGCTCGGCCTGACAGCGTTGCGCGACTACGATGAGTACACGTTTACGCACAGCGTGAACGTCTGCATCTTCGCTGTCGCGCTCGGACGACGGCTCGGGCTGACCAAGCTTCAGCTGTTTGATCTCGGACTGTCTGCGCTCATGCACGACATCGGGAAATCGCGCGTGCCCGTTGGTCTGATGCAGAAGTCGGCTCAGCTGACAGAAGAAGAGTGGCGCAGCATGGCGGCGCACCCGTGGCTCGGCGTTCTTGCACTCTTTCAGCTTCGCGGACAGCACGAAGAGGTTTCGTATCGTGCGATGACAGTTGCCTACGAACACCACATGCGCGTCGATCTCACCGGGTATCCGCGCAACATCCGCCATCGCGCGATGAGCATGACGAGCAGGATCGTGGCCACGGTAGATGGCTACGATGCAGCGACCACACGCCGCGTTTATCAGACTACACCCTATCCGCCGTCAGCCGTGCTCGAGGAAATGCGTGACAACCCGCGGAGAGGCCTCGACCAGGTGGTGGTGAAGGCGTTCATCAATCTCCTTGGCATCTATCCCGTTGGTACTGTTGTCGTGCTCGATACTTTCGAGCTCGCGATTGTTTCTTCAGCCAATCACCGGCCCGAGGCACTGTCCAGGCCGATGGTGAAGATCGTTAGTGACGCTCACGGAAATACCCTGCACCCTGCAGTCGATGCCGACCTTGCGCAGCAGGACTCCAACGGCCAGTATCCCCGCACAATCATCAAGACGGCCGATCCCGACCGGTATGGCATCATCGTTGGCGACTATCTCGTCTAACAAAATCGATAAGACATTCGAGCGCCTTCGCGGACAAAAGCGCAAGGCGCTCGTCTGCTACGTCACCGCTGGCCATCCCGACGCTGATCGATCGATCGAGCTGGTGCAGGGACTCGCCGAAGAGGGTGCGGATGTGATCGAGATCGGAGTTCCGTTCTCCGATCCAATTGCCGACGGTCCGGTAATCCAGGCGAGCTCGCAGAAGGCCCTATCACTCGGAATGACGCTGGATCGAACACTCGATCTGATCCGGAAGGCCAACGTCAGCGTTCCGATAGTTCTGTTCACTTACCTCAATCCGCTGCTCGCGGCGGGCCCGGACGTGCTGTCGAGAGCACGTGACGCGGGCGTGGACGGTGTTCTTGTCACCGATCTGCCCGTCGGAGCTGATCTGATGCGGGAAGAATGGCTTGGATCGAGCGACCTTGCGTTCATCCGGCTTGTCGCCCCAACGACTCCAGTCGAGCGAATGCGCGACATCGCAAGAAACGGCTCCGGATTCGTCTATCTCATCAGCCGCCTCGGCGTCACGGGCGCGAGCGCCGAGCTGTCCAGCGACCTTCCAGCGACCGCGGCCCGCTTGCGCATGGCAACGGACTTGCCAATTTGTGTCGGATTCGGAGTTTCGGAGCCGGACCAGGCACGCGCTGCCAGTAAGGTTGCGGATGGTGTCGTAGTAGGAAGCGCGCTCGTAAAGGCGGCAGACCAGAGTATTTCAGAGGCGTTAACTCGCGCGCGCTCTCTTAGACAAGCACTGAACTAAAACAAAAATGATTCATCAGCACGTCGTGACGCTAAAGGCGATGCGCTTCCACACGCACATAGGCGTTCTTCCGCACGAGGCGGAGATCGCGCAATCTATAGAAGTGGACGTCTCGGTCTGGGTCGATCGGGAGGCGTCTGCTCAGGGTGCCGACGGCATTGTTGATTACCGACGTCTATACGATCTCGTTGCCGGAGTCATCAGCAAGGGACACATTCGATACCTCGAAGACCTCGTTGACCGTGTCGCTGACGGAGCGCTGGTGATGCCGGGAGTGTCGAGGGTACAGATCAAGGCAAGAAAGCCACATGTGGCGCTCCCGGGACCATTGATGCACGCCGAAGTCAGCCTGGATCGCGCGAAAGAATGACGGATGTCGCCTACATCGCGTTGGGATCGAATCTCGGCAATCGTGAGCTGGCACTGGCCAGAGCTCGTGCCGCGATCGCTGCCATCCGTGACACACGGCTGATCGCGTCAACGACGGTTGAGGAGACCGAGCCAATAGGGCCCGTCCAACAGGGAAATTTTCTCAACCAGATGGTAGCCGTCTCGACTACATTGCCGCCGAGGACTTTGCTGGCGGCGCTGCATCGAATCGAGCGTGCGGCCGGACGGGTCCGTGCCGTCCGATGGGGGCCGCGCACTCTCGATCTCGACATTGTCATGCTTGAAGGAAAAGAGTACGCCGACGAGGTACTCGTGATACCGCATCCGGAGTTGCCGAACCGCGACTTCTGGCTGCGCGAGCTTGCGCAGCTTCGAGGACTCACTGATGGCTGATGAGCCGGCCGCCGGAAAAAAAGTCACGATCCGCGACATAGTTCGCATGAAACGCGGCGGAAAAAAGATCGTCGTCGTGACCGCGTATGATGTGCTGTTCGCGAAGCTCGTCGATTCTGCTGGTGTAGACATGGTTCTGGTCGGCGACTCGCTGGGCAACGTCGTCGCCGGGTTCGACACTACGCTCTCCGTCACGATCGACCAGATGATCTATCACGGGGCTGCCGTTCGACGCGGGATAAAGCGCGCGCTCCTTGTCGTCGATATGCCGTTTCTCACCTATCAGGCCAGCGAAGAATCTGCGATTCTCAATTGCGGCCGCGTTCTGCAGCAGACCGAAGCAGATGCGGTGAAGGTCGAGGGCGGAAGCGAAGACATGATTCGAATCGTGCGCCGCCTCACGCAGACTGGTATTCCAATCGTTGCTCACCTCGGATTTACTCCGCAATCCGTTCGCACTATCGGGATGCGGGTTCAGGGGCGTGAGCAAAGCGATGCTGAGAAAATGGTCGATCAGGCGCGAGCGCTCGAGGAGGCCGGGGCATTTGCCCTCGTTCTCGAGCTCATCCCCAGTGACCTCGCGAAGAAAATCAGTGAAGCCATTGCGATTCCGACGATCGGGATCGGGGCTGGACCGCATTGCGATGGACAGGTGCTGGTGCTGCCCGACCTTCTCGGATTGAACGACGGATTTGAACCGAAGTTCCTCAAAAAATACGCGGACCTGGCAGTCACCGTGCGCAAAGCTGTGGGAAAGTTCGGAGAAGAAGTGAGGTCGGGCGAGTACCCTGATGCCGAGCACAGCAACTAGCATGGTCGTGCACTCGGCGATCGCGGACTTGAGAGACGCGGTCGCGAAAGCACGAGCGGACGGAGCTCGGGTCGGTTTCGTTCCGACGATGGGCGCGCTGCACCGCGGTCACATCAGTCTTGTCGAGCGTGCAAATCGTGACGCCGATGTGACGGTCATGAGCATCTTCGTCAATCCGCTTCAGTTTGGGCCCGGCGATGATCTCTCGAAATACCCACGTCCGGTTGACCAGGATGAGCGGATGGCCGAGGAAGCCGGCGTGGACATTCTGTTTCGTCCCGAAGCGAGCGACATGTACCCCGGTGACCGCGCGATTACGGTCACGTCGGGCGAGCTTGGCAGCGACTGGGAAGGGAAAAGCCGGCCCGGACACTTCGACGGCGTGCTCACCGTCGTCGCCAAGCTCTTCAACATCGTCCAGCCTGATTTCGCGGTGTTCGGGCGCAAGGATCTACAGCAGGCGGCGCTGGTCCAGGCGCTCGTCCGCGACCTGAACATTCCCCTGTCTATTGTATGGGCTCCCATAGTTCGCGAGGACGACGGGCTCGCGCTTTCAAGCCGGAACCGGTATCTGAGCTCCGACGAGCGCAGGCGGGCGACGATCCTGAGTAAGGCGCTTGCGAGCGTGAGGTTGAGTTTCACCGCCGGCGAACGAAACACTCAGATGCTGGAATCCACCGGGCGCCGCATCATGGAGGCAGAAGGCGATGTAAAGCCCGACTATTTCGCCGTCGTGGATCCCGCGACCTTCAAGCGCGCCGAAACATCGGAGCCCAATTTCGCCGCGATTGTTGCGGCGCGAGTGGGCAAAACTCGTCTCATCGATAACATGATTATCGGGTCTGATGATCAAGACTGACAAGAACGGACTGCCGTCGTGGGCCTGTGTCGGCAACAAGCGACTCGCACACATCGAGCGCGTGACCTCTCTCTTGCGCGCGTGGTCGGCAGCGATGAGACTCGGTGCGGATGAAGCGAACGCGTGGATCGACGCTGGCATCTGGCACGATTCACTTCGCGATGCCCCCGACGACATGCTGCGACAGATCACCGGTGATCAGGAGACGCCTGTCGCGCTGCTGCATGGTCCCGCCGCCGCAACGCAGCTCGAGCACGACGGGGAAAAACGTCGCGATGTGCTCGACGCGATCAGGTATCACACCGTTGGGTCGCCGAACTGGGATCGAACGGGCAAGGCGCTTTACATGGCCGATTATCTGGAGCCGGGAAGAAAGTTCTCAAAGGAAGATCGGTTTTTTCTGGCAGCACAGGTCCCGCATTCATTCGATGCGGCGTTTCGGCAGGTCGTTCGCTTCAGGCTCGACTGGTCGGTGCGCGAGGGCAATCACATCTTCCCCGAAACTGTCGCCCTCTGGAATAGCCTGAGGTGAAAATCGGGAGGTGGATTCTCCTCGCTCTCATTCTGACGGGCGCGGGAATCTATGGATGGCGGCGCTATGGAGCGGTCGCGCAGGTTCCCCTCGTGGCCAGTGACGCCGCGCCAGAGATCATGGTCCCTGCGGGCGTTCGCATCAAAGTCGAAGTGCTTAACGCGACAAAGATTCGCGGGCTCGCGCGAAAGGCGACGATGTTTCTTCGAGACCGCGGGTTTGATGTAGTCGCCGTTGGAACCGCCACCGAACAGTCAGCAACTACTCTCGTGCTCGACAGATCGAATCATCCGGAATGGGCTCAGCTTGTGGCGCGCGCGTTTAACTCCAGGGTCGAATTGCGTGCGGACAGCTCACGCTACCTGGATGTCACTGTCCTTATTGGCTCCGACTGGCGTCCGCCGCCGCTCCCGTTCTACCCGTAGCTGTCCGCACGCCGCGGCGATGTCCTTCCCGCGACTCTTCCTGATTGCGACTTCGACGCCCTTCGACCGGATGAGGCGCGCAAACGCGGCGATCGACTGAGGCGTTGTCGGGACAAAGTTTCCAGTGCCGCCGGCGTGAAGCGGAATCAGGTTGACGAACGCCTTGCATCGACGCGCGAGGTCCGCGAGCTGCGTTGCATGCTGCGGCTCATCGTTGACGCCATGCAACATCACGTACTCGAACGTCACGCGCCGATCGAATACACGCGCGGCTTCGATGACCTGAGCCAGCGGATACTTGGTATTGATCGGCATCAACGTCTTTCGCAGCGCGTCAGTCGGGGCATGAATCGAGATCGCCAGTCGGAACTGTTCGCGGCGCTCTCCAAGCGCCACGATTCCGGGAAGGACTCCGACGGTCGAGACGGTGATGTGACGCGCTCCGATACCAAAGCCATTCTCGTCGTTCAGAATCGTGAGCGTAGGATCGACGGCCTTCCAATTCATCAGCGGCTCGCCCATTCCCATGAAAACGATGTTCGTCGGCTGACGTCCCGTGAGGAGAGTAACCTCGCGAACCTGTCCCGCGATTTCTGAAGCTTTGAGATTGCGTGAAAATCCCATCGCGCCGGTCGCGCAGAAAGAGCACTGCAGCGCGCATCCCGCCTGCGACGAAATGCAAAGCGTGAGTCGCGAGCCCTCGGGAATCGCAACGGTCTCGATATGCTCGCCG
>JBDTNA010000042.1:0-13200 GCA_039933985.1 Gemmatimonadales bacterium
GACAGGATCGACATTGATCACGACGCAACGCTTGTCGCGCTTGTCGATTCGCATAGAAATCCCGCCGATTTTCAGAATACCTCCAACCCACTGGTCTTCGGGAAATGTCTCGTCTGTCGTCGCTTCGATCAGGAAATTCGGCCGGAAGCGCCGGCGGTTGAGCTGGGTGCCGACAATGGAGCCTAACGATCCGATGGTCTGAGTGGTGATGAGCGACAGTGGAAACGTGTCGAAGACTCCAAGACTCTGTTTGATGACGCGGGCACCAAATCCAAGCTCTTCTGCGAGCGCGGGATCGACGACGTCGAATTCATCGCCTGAGGGAGTTCGCACGACGGTGACAGAGTGGTCCGGCCGCTCTGGTTCTTCGAATCGAGGCTGGTAGTGCCACATCTCGGGTTTTTCACGGATCGTGAGCCAGGGAAATCCGCTGCGCTCGAGACCGGCGCGGACGAATGCCCAGCGACGATCGCCAACGAGGCCATGGAAGCCGACTTCGATGCTATCGAGCGACTCGGATCGCATCGACTTGACTGGATACCGAAACAATGCTTTGACCCGACCGACTTCCTGGCCGGCGGCGGGATTATTCACGATTTCCATAGCAGAAACTATTGTCAGGTGACCACCGTTTTACCATCCCATAGATTCCCGACTGCGATTCACGTCGAGGTCTTTTTTGTGGTGATCCAGTAGCGAGGTCCCGGCCCTTGCCTGGCGGCGCGATCTCCCGGATTCGAAAGCTGGCATCTCTCCAATGAGAGACATCCGCATCCGATGCACTGCGTGAGGCCGGCACGCAGCAGCTCGAGCTCGTGAATCCGCTCGTCGATGCGTGACGTCCACGTCTTCGACAGACGCGACCAGTCCTTGCCGGTCGGAGCACGATGCGGCGGCAGCTTTGCGAGCTCGATTCCGATCTCATCGAGCGTCAAGCCGACCTTTTGCGCGAATACAATGAAAGCGACCCGCCGAAGAACAGAGCGGGGGAATCGCCTCTGTCCGGCGCCCTTCCTCTCCGACCGTATCAGCCCGCGCTCCTCATAGAAACGCAGGGCTGAGGCGGCCACGCCGCTTCGACGAGCGACGTCTCCAATGTTGAGCAGCTCCTCCATGCCGGAAATGTATGCTTTCCGGCCCTTGACTTCAAGTTCACTTGAACTTGTACATTGCGATCACACCACCCTTCAGGAGCTGCAGGG
Source organism: Gemmatimonadales bacterium (assembly GCA_039933985.1). Classification (GTDB taxonomy): domain Bacteria; phylum Gemmatimonadota; class Gemmatimonadetes; order Gemmatimonadales; family Gemmatimonadaceae; genus UBA4720. Next base: position 1,203 of record JBDTNA010000042.1, read on the forward strand.
AGCTACCATGACAACTCAATTCGCAAGCGAACGAACCGCTCTCATAACCGGGGCATCGAGAGGACTCGGCAAAGCCCTCGCTCTCGCACTGGCAGAGCGCGGATGGAACCTGATAATCACATCGCGCAACGCCAAAGATCTGCGCGCGGTGAGAGGCGAGCTCGCATCACTCACTCACGTCGCCGCCATCCCCGGCGATGTCGCGGACGAAGATCATCGCCACCTCCTCTCGGTTCTCGCGCGAGGACACGGCGGCCTCGACGCCCTCATCAACAACGCTGGCGCACTCGGCCCCAGCCCCTTGCCCGGCCTGCTCGACTACCCGCTCGACAAGCTCAGAGAAGTATTCGACACGAACGTGATCGCCCCACTCGGCGTGATTCAGGCCGTGAGATCCGAGCTCAAGCCGCACGCGCGCGTGATCAACGTCAGCAGCGACGCCGCGGTTAATCCGTATGGCGGATGGGGTGGATACGGAGCAAGCAAAGCGGCCCTCGAACAGATCTCATCTGTATTGGCCGAAGAGAACAGCGACCTAAGGGTCTACTGGATCGATCCGGGTGACATGCGGACCGACATGCATCAGGCCGCATATCCAGGCGAAGACATCTCTGACCGGCCTCTGCCGGAAGATCGAGTTCCCGGATTCATCTCACTGCTCGAAGGTGAGCTGCCGAGCGGACGCTATCTGGCGTCGGAGCTGGCGCCGGTGACGGTGGGTGCGACGTGACAACTCTCACCGCAGGAATCGACTTCGAGCTTCCTGACGCACTTGCTGCTCATGAGCCCCCCGAAGTGCGTGGTCTATCGCGTGATTCGGTGAGGTTGATGATCTCGCGAGTGCATGACGACGAGATCGTTCATTCGACGTTTTCTCATCTTCCTGACTTTCTCGATGCCGGTGACGTAGTGGTTGTCAACTCGAGCGCGACAATCAACGCCGCGTTCGGTGCGATCAGGAAGACGAGAAGCGAAGCGCACAATCCGGTGTGGCTGCACCTGTCTGCGCCGCTCGGAGGTTTGCGATGGGTTGTTGAGCTTCGCCAGACCACACTGAAGGGTTCCGTTGCGCTGCTCGACGCGGATGCCGGCGAAACACTTTCGCTTCCAGGGGGCGCGAAAGCACGACTGATAGAGCCTTACGCGGAAGTTCACTCGCTGACTGGCGGAGTCAGGTTGTGGATCGCGGAGTTGTCATTGTCGATGAACGCGCTGACGTACTCGGACAGGTACGGATCGCCGATCAGATACTCGTATGTGCCGCAACGTTGGCCACTGTCCTATTACCAGACGATTTTCGCGGATGAGCCCGGCAGTGCCGAAATGCCCTCGGCTGGTCGTCCGTTCAGTCGCGAGGTTGTTGCGCGGCTCGAAGAAAAAGGTGTTCGCGTCGTGCCGTTGATTCTGCACACCGGAGTATCGAGTCTCGATTCGGATGAAGATCCCTATCCGGAGCGTTATCGCGTTCCGCTCGAAACCGCGCGCGTGGTCAACGAGGCCCGTTCTGCGCACGCAAGGATTGTCGCGGTTGGAACAACCGTTGTGCGCGCGCTGGAAACCGCTGCTTCATTGGATGGTACCGTTCGCGAAAGTGAAGGGTGGACCGACCTCGTCATTACTCCCGAACACGGTGTTGGCGTAGTGGATGCGATGCTAACTGGATTTCATGCGCCGAAGGCGTCGCATCTCTCGATGCTCGAGGCACTTGCCGGGCATGATCATTTGTCACGGGCGTATAGCGAAGCCGTGCAAACTGGGTATGCGTGGCATGAGTTCGGCGATGTGCATCTGATCCTGCCCTGAGGCTCTCGGGGAAGGGAAGTAAAACAGTGAGCGCGCCCGCGAAATGCGGGCGCGCTCTTTTCTCATCCCTCGATCTTGTAGATCTCGCGATGACCGTGATCGACGAGATCGTGATACCCTTCCATGATCTTCTCGAATTCCTTGCCTACTTCTTCACTCATGCCCTTGCCGGACATCATGTCCTCGAAGACCTGTAGATTCGCGACCTCCATTTCGTACACGACAGTCCAGTATTGATCTCCGCAAAAGTCGGTCATGATTTTCATCTTGCCCATGCCGTTGTCTTCGCTGAGCTTGGCCATCTTGAGGGATTTCTCGACGAGCGGTTTTACCTTGCCCGGCTTGCAGTGAAACACATCGCGAACTAGCAGCATGGCATCTCCTTTTTGTGAGTCATTCGAAAACAATTGCGGTTGCGAAATTCGCTTCCAGAACCGTGCCGCAGGGTCGCTCCGCCAACGATCGACGAAGTGCAGGTCAGACTGGAACCTTGACAGTCTCCGCCGGGCTCAGCATCGTAACGCAGGCGGCTATCCACGCCCAACCTCCTGGACTTCGCCTCAGCCGAAGTCGTAAGCGAGGCAAAGGGGGGCAGACTCCCGGATGTGTTTCGTCAAAACCTTGCGTCACCATGGCGCGCTGCTGAGGAGTGGCCCGTGGTGTACTCAGGGGAGACTCGACGATGACACAGAACAAGGATCTCAAGCGCCTGGTTCGCGCTCGCATGAAAAAGACGGGCGAAGCATACACCACCGCCCGCGCTCAACTCACCAGAAAGTCAAAAGGCAAAACCGCCGCTGAATCAGCGCCGGTCTCGTTGCCCACGCCCAAGCCCAACCCGAAGAATTACGCCGAGCTCGCTGGTAGAAGCGACGCCGTCATAAAGGGAAAAACGGGATGTGCCTGGGAGAAGTGGGTCAAATCACTCGATCACCATGGCGCCGAGTCGATGTCACACACCGACATTGCGAGGATGGTACACGAGAAGTGGAAAGTCGACGGATGGTGGGCGCAGTGTGTGACGGTAGGCTATGAGCGCATCAAAGGACTTCGTGCAAAAGGCCAGCGACGCGATGGCTCGTACGAAGCGGGCAAATCGAAAACGTTCAACGTACCGGTGGCCGACCTCTACGATGCATGGATCGACGCGCGCAAGCGAAAACGCTGGCTCGAAGCCGACGTCAAGGTTCGCACCGCCACCGCGCCGAAATCCATGCGACTCGGCTGGAGCGACGGCAGCATCATCGCCGTCGGCTTTATCGCGAAGGGAAATGACAAGAGCTCAGTCGCTCTTGCTCATACGAAACTCCCCGACCGCGAGACATCCGATCGCTTCAAGAAATACTGGTCGGATCGCCTCGATGCGCTGACTGAGATTCTCACGCCGGCATCGCGACGGTAACCTCGACACCTGGAGAGCCGGCAGGAGCGGTTGCCTGCCGGCCAACCGCACTTCACGTAACTTCCGCACGATTCTTCACACCAACGAGGTGAGATCATGGTAATGCCGCTCGGTGACGACGATCTCGATCGTCACATCACTCCGGTTGTTACTTACGCTCTGATCGCGATAAACGTCATCGTCTGGCTTCTCGAGCTCAGCGGTGGTGACGCGTTCATAAATGGATTCAGCGCGGTGCCGTTCGAGATAACTCACGGCATCGATCTCATCGGCCATCAGGTAATTCATGCAGGCGGCCAGAGTGTGGGGATCGAGCTGTATGGCGGACCGCGACCGATCTATCTGACTCTACTCACATCGATGTTCATGCACGCGTCGTGGATGCACATCATCGGGAACATGGTGTATCTCTGGATCTTCGGCGACAACATCGAAGACCGGCTAGGCCACGTGAAGTTTCTTGTCTTCTATCTGGTCTGCGGTTTTGCGGCGAGCATGGCGCACATCCTCTTCAGCCCCAACTCGGTCATTCCGAGCCTCGGCGCATCCGGCGCAATTGCCGGAGTGCTCGGCTCGTACCTGATCCTGTTCCCGCGCAAGAAGGTTCGCGTGCTCGTTGCGCGGTCAATTGTGAACATGCCCGCCTGGGCAGTTCTAGGGTTGTGGATCGCGCTTCAGGTCTACAGTCAGATCGGAGTGAGCGGAGGGGAGGCATCCGGTGTCGCATACCTTGCGCACATTGGAGGATTCGTTTCCGGCGTCGCACTGACGTTCTTGTTCGGTGCGCACAGGAATCGAGTCGCAACTGCTTAGCTATAAATCAAGAAATAACGAGGTATTGATGCTAAGATCTGTCTGTATTGTCGTTCTCGCGTTTGTCGCCGTTACCGGCAGAGTTGCAGCGCAGCCTCCGGGTGGTCAAGCCCGCGACATCCAATTGAAGGCTGGAGAAGAGTGCCTACCGGGAACGACAGAAATCCGGCCGCGCATTTGTCGAGCGCCCGAGACTGCGGCGCCGAGTATTCTCGATTATCGCCCCGTATCGACGCTTGTTACGCCGGCACATCCGGTGCCGAAGGCGAAATACCCCGCCATCGACTACCATGGACATCCGCGCGACTTGATCATGTCGGCGGCGGGGCTCGAACAACTTGGTACAGCGCTCGACGGCATCAACGTCCGGATGATGGTGGCTGCCGACGTCCTGAGCGGTGATCAGCTGAAGACGGCGGTCGCTGCGATCCGCGCATCGCCGAAGATGAAGGATCGCGTTCGCGTTCTGGCGGGAATCGATTTTCGAAATGTCGGACCCGGGTGGCCGGAGAGGGCGATCAAACAGCTCGAGGCCGACATCGCGGCGGGTGCCGTTGGAGTTGGCGAGATCGGGAAGGGACTTGGGCTTTCAACAAAAAAGGCCGACGGAACACGATTGAAGATCGACGATCCGGCGCTTGATCCGATATGGCGAGCGTGCGCACGGCTCGGCATTCCCGTCTTCATTCATACCGCCGATCCTCAGGAATTTTTTCGCCCGACTGTCGATCTGACAAATGAGCGATGGCTCGAGCTCTCGCTGTTTCCGGGCCGGCGATATCCGCAGGATCAGTTTCCGAGCTTCGATCAGTTGATGACCGAGCGGAACAATCTCTTTCGGCGAAATCCGAAGACGACGTTCATCGCCGCGCACATGGGATGGCACGCCAACGATCTTGGCCGACTCGGGAAGTTGCTGTCGGAGAATCGCAATGTGTATACCGAGATGGGCGCGGTGTTGTACGACATCGGACGTCAACCGCACGCCGCCCACGACTTCTTCGTGAAGTACCAGGATAGAATCCTGTTCGGAAAGGATTCATTTCAGCCGGAAGAGTATCCGTACTACTGGCGTGTGTTCGAGACGCGCGATGAGTACTTCGATTACTACCGCCACTATCACGCGTTCTGGAAGCTTTACGGGATCGACCTTCCCGACAGCGTTCTGAAGAAAGTGTACTACCAGAACGCGTTGAACATCACGCGTGCCTTGCCGCGTGAATCCTGGCGGTGATCATCTCCAAAGAAGGGGTTTTACCATGATCGCCAAAGGCGTCACACCGATTATGAACGTATCCGACATGGCTGCGAGCTTTGAATGGTTCGCGAAGCTCGGATGGGAGAAGGTGTGGGATTGGGGCGACCCGCCAAGCTTCGGGGCCGTTTGCTCGGGGAACGTGCAGATCTTTCTTTGTCACGAGTGTCAGGGCGGACGGGGCAAGAGCAACGTTACATCGACCCAGTTCGACACCGAGGACAAGGGTGTCTGGATGTCGATCTGGGTGGACGACGTCGACTCCATCTATAAGGAATGCATGGACAGCGGCATCGAAGTCACGTGGCCCCCGACCGATGAGCCATGGAATGTTCGCGAGATGCACGTCAGGCATCCCGACGGGCATGTCTTCCGCATAAGTAAAGGCTTCGAGGAGACGGAAAAGGAATGAGCTCGGCACAGGTGCGCGACATTCTTGCTCAGCTCGAGCGCCGGGGGACAAAAAAGAATGTGGAGGGCATGGCCCGCTACGCGATCACTGCGCCAAAGGTGTTCGGCGTATCTGTCGGCGACCTTCGTGACATCGCAAAGAAAACAGGGAAGGACCATGACCTTGCGATGGAGCTCTGGGATTCGGGCTGGTACGAAGCCCGGATGCTCACGGCATTCGTCGATGACCCAAAGCTTGTCACGCCGGCGCAGATGGACCGGCAAGCGCGCGAGTTCGACAACTGGGCGATCTGCGATGCGCTCTGCTTTCATCTCTACGACAAGACTCCGCACGCGTGGGCGAAGATTGAAGAGTGGGGCGGTCAGAAACCAGAATTCGTAAAGCGCGCAGGATTCGCGCTGCTCGCTTCGGTTGCCCTCCACGACAAGAAAGCGCCAGATGCGCCGTTCCTGAAATCGTTGAGGCTCATCGAGCGGGAAGCGACCGACGACCGGAACTTCGTCAGGAAGGCGGTGAACTGGGCGCTGCGCGGAGTTGGTGGACGAAATCCGGTTCTCTTCGACGCAGCTCGCGAGGTTGCCAAGCGCCTCGCTGCGTCAGACGATTCGACTGCGCGGTGGAACGGGAAGGACGCGCTCAGGCAGTTCGCCGGTCCCGCGTGTCAGAAACGCCTCGCTTCGCAAAAGAAGAAAGCAAAGTCGAAATAGACGGGCGTTACCCGCAGTCAGCCCTGGCTTGCCTGGCAAGCGAGTCAATCAGCTCGGCCTGATCCAATCCAAATACCTGAATCATCAACGCGTTTCTCCGCCGCAGCTCAGTGATGTACGCGCAGTCTCGATACTGATCGACCGGCAATGGTGCCGTCGTTGTATCCGATCCGTAGTACAGAATCGCATCGACGAGCGTCGCGAGGGGAGGGTAGTCTTTCTTCCCCAGCGTGTACGGCACCGTCTTTCCGTTGACCCTTCGAAACATTGTCACCGAAGACGGCCAGAGGATCTGTGAAGACTGGCGTCCAAGCGCGGTGCCCGCAACGCGAACGAGACTGCCCGGTTTTCGTCCCGCCATCGAGCGGGCCAGCTTGCCGGAGCCGGTCGCAGGATAAATGCGGAACACGCGCGAAGGATATCGCTGCGCCAGTGCATCGCCGAGTCCGAAGCGATCGGATCCTTTGGGTTGAAAGTCGGGCGGATCGCGCCTGAGAATGTGAAGACCGCCCGCGAGAACGAGAACTTTTCGATTCTTCGTGAGAACCTCGCGCTCGAGTGTCTCGACCCAGACGGGATCCCTGTATCCCCAGATTCTCGGAAAGTCCTCGAGCTTGTTGACATTCTTCCACTCGATCGGCGGATCGAGCGCCACGAGACGGATGCGCTTTGCTGCTGGCAGCTTCGAATTGATGGTGCGCACTGCATCGTAGATGCCGGAGTAAATCGGCCTGTCCCATGCGAGCGGCACTGTGGCGTTGCGCCAAGCAAGCTGAAGCGAGTCGCGCGGCACGTCACCGCCGTTCACATATCGGTCAATCAAAGGCTGGTAGAGTGAGTTGCCGGCTTCGATTGCAATCGCGTCGATCTTTCCTGGCAGCCGTGGATCGCGCAGCAGCTGCTGAATGAAGCGGTGCTGCTGGCTGTTCCAGTGGAACTCGCCCATCAGCACGATCGGATACTTGTCCAGTGCGGACAGAACAGCTTCCACGCCCGACATGGGTTGTTGAACGGGCGTCGAAACCGGAGCTCCCGGAAGCATGACCGACACCGTCACCGAGAATATCCAGTTCGCGATCATTGTTCCGCCTCGGGGTGGCAGTTCGATGCAATCGCATCGAGAAGCTTGTGCGTGCGGGCGAGATCCTTGTCCGAAATTCCACGAAGTGCATGACGCCGATTCGCTCCGATCGTGGGCTGAAGAACGCGAATCGTGTCAATGCCGAGACGTGTGAGTGCGAGTCTCGATCGCCTGCCGTCACGCGCATGAGTCTCGCGGGTCACATAGCCCTTCGACTCGAGCAGCTGAATGATCCGCGTTACGGAAGCCACATCCTTGAACACGTTCCTGGCCACCTGCGTGAGCATGATGTCTGGCGTGTCCTGAAGCGTTTTGAGAACCAGCCACTGGTCGATCGTAATGTCCACGCCCGCGCGATCGATGTTCTGCTGCGCAAACTGACGGTACGACTTGATCGCTTTCTCGAGCGAATAGAAAACAGTGTCGGAGAGTCTTTCAGCTGCCATGCTACCCGGCCAAAGTAATTGATATATCAAAAACCTATGGCGGGTTCGTCAGCCGTCAATCCTCCCCGCCGGTCGCAGTACATTAGATGCACATCCAAACGGAACACACTCGGTCCATGAAGCAGATTCTCGTTGCTGCGCTCTGTCTCACCGCCTCCACCGCCGCAGTGGCACCGCCGCCGGCGACATGGAGACTCGACTTCTATCACACAGGCGGACCGAAGCTCGAGGTCTTCAGTGTCGACAGGATCGTCGTCGAGCCTTTGCCATGGTCAGGACCGGCAGGCAAGGACGTAGATCCCGCCGGACTTGGCAGCTATCGATTCGAGCTTCGCGATCCGTCGGGTGAAATTCTCTTCGCTCGCGGATACAGTCCGATCTTCGCCGAATGGATGACAACGGCCGAGGCGAGCACGGGAAACGCGACGTTTCATGAGTCGTTGAGATTTCCTGCGCCGACTAAGCCCGTCGATGTCGTCGTACTCAAACGCGATGACAGGAATCGCTTCGTCGAGGCGTGGCGAACGAGACTCGACCCAGCGAATCAGTTCATTGACAGATCAGTGCGGCCATCGCCGCCTCCGATTCGCGTCGAGTATCACGGGGACCCAACATCAAAGGTCGACGTTCTGCTACTCGGAGACGGATACACTGCTGCGGAATGCCAAACGAAGTTCCGCCGCGACGTTCGACGGATGGCCAATGCGATGTTCGCCGTCGAGCCATACAAGTCGCGTCGAAGCGACTTCAACATCTGGGGACTCTGCCCACCGTCGCCAAAGTCGGGAGTGTCGCGGCCCTCCACTGGAATCCACATCGCAAATCCGGTCGGCTCGAGCTACGACACCTTCGGATCCGAGCGTTACGTGCTGACGATGGACAATCGCGCGTTTCGAACGATTGCATCCGCGGCCCCATACGAGTTTGCAACGATTCTCGTAAACAGCAAGACATACGGAGGAGGCGGACTCTACAATATCTATTCGACGGTAGCGGTGGATAACGAGTGGGCGAACTATCTCTTCATTCATGAGTTCGGTCACCACTTCGCTGCGCTTGCCGACGAGTACTACACTTCTCCGGTCGCGTATCAACCGCCCGGGACGATCATAGAGCCGTGGGAGCCCAACGTCACCGCGCTGCTCGACCGCAGCAACCTGAAATGGCGCCACCTGGTTTCGTCGGGCACTCCGATACCCACGCCATGGCCAAAGGAGAAGTTCGAGGCGTATTCAAAACAGTTGCAGGCTCGCCGCGCCAGGCTGCGCGCCGACCGCCGGCCCGAATCCGAGATGTCCGCCCTCTTCCGCGAAGAACTAAGGTTCGACTCGGCTCTATTCGCATCGGCGGAGAATGGAAAGAGGGTTGGCGCGTTTCAGGGTGCCAACTATGATGCGAAAGCGTTCTACCGTCCCGCGATCGACTGCATCATGTTCACGCGTGACAACGTTCCGTTCTGCCCGGTGTGCCAGCGGGCCATCGCTCAGGTAATCGACTACTACGCAGCAAGGAGAAATCGTGGCTGAACAAAGCACCCCATCGGCAGTGATCGAATCGGACCAACTCCTCCAGCAATGGCAGGGTCATCGCAAGCTGACGCGGCGAGTGATCGACGCGTTTCCGGAAAAGGATCTGTTCGAGTACCAGATCGGCGGAATGAGAACCTTCGCGCAGCTGGCTTCGGAATTCCTCAGCATGGGAGTGCCGACTCTCGTCGGCGTAACGAGCCGTAAGTGGCCGGAGAGCGACTCGAGCGGCAAGGCGACGACGAAGGCCGAGCTGCTTCAGAAATGGGACGAGAGTACCGCGGAGATCGATCGCCTGTGGAAGGAGATTGCGCCGGAACGCTTCCAGGAAGAGGACACGGCGTTCGGGCAGTGGAAGATGCCAATCTACATGCTGCTTCTTTACGTGATCGACAATGAGGTTCACCATCGCGGGCAGGGTTATGTCTACCTGCGCTCACTCGGAATCGAGCCGCCGCCGTTCTACGAGCGCTGATTCGTGCCGAGTCTGAAAGGCCTTCGCCTCGAGAGGGCGAAGGCCTCGAAACAATTTCATAACGGAAGATTCAGGAACACGACCGGCATCGGCGCTGTGATGAACAGCGAATCGAAGTCGCTCATGTGGGAATTGCTTTTCGGTGGTCGGAAGCGCAGTCCTCGATCACCTCTTCCGGTGGAAAATCCGGTCACCGCGTGGTCGACTCCGCCTGAGTCCGGGCTTCGAGTGACGTGGCTCGGCCACAGCTCGCTGCTGATTGAGGCGGATGGCGCACGCATTCTGACCGATCCGGTTTTTGGAAAGCATGCGTCGCCGGTGACGTTCGCGGGGCGCAAGCGATTTCATCCGGTTCCGGCGAAGCTCGAAGAAATGCTGCCTCTCGACGCCGTGCTTCTTTCTCACGATCACTACGATCATCTGTGCCGCCCCACGATGCGCCGCATCGCGAAGCTCGGTCTTCCGATCGTCACGTCGCTTGGAGTTGGAGCGCGGCTCGAACAATTCGGCGTCGATCCCGCATCGATCACTGAGCTCGACTGGTGGGAAGAGCACACGCTTGCCAGCGGCGGGATGACGCTGACCGCCGCTCCCGCTCAGCATTTCTCCGGCAGAGGCTTGAACGATCGCAATCAGACGCTCTGGTCATCGTGGGTGATCAAGAGCGCGAAGCACACTCTTTTTTTCTCCGCCGATACCGGCTTGACCGACGACCTGGCGGAAATCGCCAAGCGATTCGGTCCATTCGATCTGTCGATGATCGAGATCGGCGCAGCGCATCCAGCGTGGGCGGCCATTCATCTCGGACCCGTCAACGCAATGCGTGCGTTCGAGATGCTGGGCGGAGGGACATTCCTCCCGATTCATTGGGGGACGTTCGATCTTGCGCTGCATAAATGGGATGAGCCACCTGAAACGCTGTTGCAGCTCGCCGCGCAGAACGGAGCGAGAATATTGACGCCGCCCCTCGGGAGGGCGATCGAGCCGGCAAGCGTGGAAGTTGCGACACCGTGGTGGCGCGGACTCTAACGAGGGATTTTCCATGAAAACGTTGCATCTCGCGGTCGGACTGCTGATTTCCATCGCTGCTTCAACGGTGCCTTCCGCTGCCGTGGCGCAGACCTCGGACGAGGAAGAAATTCGGAATGTCCAAGTGCGCCAGGCGGACGCTTGGAACCGTCACGACGCGGCGGCTTATGCCGGCCTCTTCACGGTGGATGGGGACGTTGTGAATGTTGTCGGCTGGTGGTGGAAGGGGCGGTCTGAGATCGAGAGCAAGCTCACGTCAGCATTCGCGTTCGTTTTTAGCCAGAGTAGGATGGCGATAACGGACGTGCATGTCCGGTTTCTGTCCTCCGACATTGCCCTTGCTCATGTCAGTTGGACCATGGCTGGTGCAAAGACACCGCCCGGCATACCAGAACCCAAGGAAGGGATACAGCTTCAGGTCCTGAAGAAGTCTGCGGGGAAATGGATGATTGCCAGCTTTCAGAATACGAGTAGCGTGCCGGAGCGGCCGTTCCCTACCGGTCCCATCGCGCCGGGCGCAACCTCATCGCCTAAGCACTAACTGCGCTACCCGGTACGCAAGGAGTAGAGACGATGGTGAATGGCGCGCATGTTCTCATCTACAGCAGCGATGCCGAGGCGGATCGCGTGATTCTCCGCGATGTTCTGAAGCTGCCGCACGTCGATGTCGGTCGCGGGTGGCTCATCTTCAAACTTCCTCCGGCCGAAGTGGCGCTTCATCCGGCTGAGAATGGCGAAGGCGACGACGAGGCGGAGCGCGCTTTGAGATCCGAGCTCTATTTGATGTGCGAGGACATCGAGCAAACGATTCAGGAGCTGTCGGCTCGCGGCGTCGAGTGCAAAACAGTTTCCGAGCAGCCGTGGGGCCGGGTCACAAGGATCGTAATGCCGAGCGGTGGCGAGCTCGGTCTGTATCAGCCGCTTCATCCCACCGCGTTTGATCTTTAGCGCTACAGATCGGAGCATCGACATGGACGAAGTATTTCTCAAGAGTTTCGAAACACCGGACGAGACTCGCGTATTCGAGAAAGGCAAGCTGGAGATCGTGA
>JBDTNA010000043.1:0-13164 GCA_039933985.1 Gemmatimonadales bacterium
CTTCGGACATGAGAAAGCCCGCGGCGACATCGGCGATGAGGGTGACGGGAATGTCGTCCTGCATGAGCTCCCACGCCGTCAGTCGCGAGCCCTGAAGCCATGGTCTCGTCTCACACGCATAGACCGAGATGCTTTTCCCCTGCGCGATCGCCGAGCGAATTACGCCGAGCGCTGTGCCGTGGCCGGCAGTTGCGAGCGCGCCCGCGTTGCAGTGAGTGAGCACGCGCTGTCCATGCTTCAGCAGATCCGCTCCGTAGCTGCCCATCGCCTTGTTGGCGGCGACATCCTCGTCGGCAATACGATGAGCTTCTTCCAGCAGAAGCCGGGCGACTTTGCTCAAGTCGGCCTTCCACACACTTCGCTCAAGATCCAGCCGCGCTTTCATGCGGCCGAGTGCCCACGCAAGATTGACGGCGGTCGGCCGGGTGTTCGCCAGCAACGCGAACGACTCTTCCATGCGCGCGTCAAAATGCGACCCGTCTCCTTCCGAAATGCGACGCGCGTCGAGTGCCACGCCGTACGCCGCGGCGCAGCCGATCGCCGGAGCACCGCGAACAGTCATCGCTTTGATTGCGCCGGCGACATCGGAACCGGTGTTGCAGCGTACGTACACGATGTCGTGGGGAAGTTTCGTCTGATCGAGCAGCTCGAGGCACTCGTTCCAGCGCAGCGTGCTTACCATCAGACAGTGCGCTCGTTGCCGCCGTCGATTGCGATCTGTGCCCCATGCACTTTCGAGAACAGGGGACCGCACATCTCCGCGACGAGCTCCCCAACGTCGCCGCTTGTGATCTCCACACCAAGAAGATTGTTCCGCCGGTACTGCTCAGGAGTCATGTCGTAAGAAGCCGCGCGCGCAGCGATCTTCTCGTCCGTCCACACTCCGGTGTCGAACACTGCATTCGGATGAACCGTGTTGATGCGGATTGAATCGCCGCTCCATTCTAGCGCGAGGACTCTCGTCAGCTGCGTGAGTGCAGCCTTCGAAACCGAGTATGCTGCTGCTCCCGGGCCAGGCGCGGCGACATTCTTCGATCCGATCACGACCACCCGGGCTCCGCGAGGTGATTTTTTCAGGAATGGATACGCCATCGACAACAACTGAAATGCGCTGTCGAGATTGAGGGACATGGTCCTGCGCCAGGATTCAATCGACATGCTCGCCAGGGACTCGGTAGGCGGAAATATTCCGGCACTCAACACGAGCATATCGAGTCCACCATGCATCCGCACTGCGGCATCGAGAACGCGCCGTACCTGATCGTGGTCGGTGACGTCCGCCGTGATTGGTGAATTGGCCTCGTCGAGCGGCTCGTGCGGCGATATGTCCACACCGACAACCGCCGCGCCACGGGCAAGCAGTGCCTTTGCGCAGGCCTTTCCAATTCCCGAAGCGGAGCCCGTGACCATGGCCACTTCACCGGCGAACACCCTTGGTTTGCCGGCTCGTTTCAGTTTGGCCTGCTCCAGGTCCCAGTATTCCATGTCAAACAGGTCGTTCGCGGACAGCGCACGATAACCGCCGAGCCGATCTTCCGCGTTCTCGATGATGTCCATCGTGTGGCGGTAAATCTCCTCGACGATGCGAAGATCCTTCGACGATTTGCCGGACACCGCAAAACCGATCCGGCGGTCGAGTATCACGCGTGGAGCCGGGTCCAGCATTTCAAGGCCGACTGTCGAGTTCTCGTCGAAATAGCGAGCATACTCCGTCGCATACGCATCGACGTCGGATCCAATCATCGGTAGTCGCTTCGTTCTAATCACGTGGTCCGGAGTAGCGGGACCCTGCTGCGACACTGCTTCGATATCGCTTCGCGACACGAAGCGGCGCGATCGGTCATCGTCGAATGTTCTAAGCAGTACAGGCTCGCCGGCCCGCCGGGAAATCTCACGCCTCAATTCAGCGATGTCGCAAAGCTCGGCGCGTTGTCCCGGAGGCTCGAACGACGCTTTCCGCAACGGCTGCTCCTTCACGTAATCCTCGGCCATCTGCACGAGCGAGATCATTCTATCGTAGGACTCCTTCGCGGTATCGCCCCACGAAAAAACCCCGTGGTTCATGAGGATCATTCCGATGCGCCCGTCGAGGGAAGCGCCGGTGATCATCTCGCGTACGACGCGAGAGAGCTTGAACCCGGGCATGACGTACGGAACGATCAGCGCAGATTCTTCAAACACTTTGCGGATACGAAGGAGGCCATCTACCGAGTTGGTGAGTGTGACGATGGCATCCGCATGAGTATGGTCAACGAATTTGAACGGCAGGATGGCGTGAAGAATTGCCTCGACCGAAGCGGGCGGTGCGGACGCGTCGAGCGAGTATGAGGACAGCTCGTTGACCATTTTGCTGTCCGGAAGCTCAGCCAGCTCTGCAAGCTGTTTCGTCGGGACGCAGCGAAGCGGAGCGAATCCCTCAGGCTCGATGTCGATCAGGTCGTGGCCGCTTGCCTTGACGTAAATAATCTCGACGGCGTGTCCAAACACGTCCTCTCCAATCGTCTTGACGGATGTGTTCCCGCCACCGTGAAGGACTAGGGCTTGGTCGCGTCCAAGCAGGCGTGAGGTATAAATCCGCTGCGCAAGATCGTCGCGAAACTCGGAGGCATCGACATTGTCCCACAGATTTCGCGGCACTTATCGTATTCGAGACGGGTGTCTGGTCATTTGCTGCCCCTAAGATAGCGATTGCAGTAGGGCTTACAGTTGCGGACAGGGTTCTCCCTTCTATATGGTAGTGGGCAGGTAAGATCACCTCAGCCAGGTCACAATTATGGCCGCACGCTCAATTGCTACCGCGAACATCTCCTTCGGCCTCGTTTCGGTGCCGATCAACATTTACTCGTCGGCCGAGTCGAAGTCGAGCGTCTCGTTCAACATGTTGCACAAGAAGTGCAGCGGCCGGCTCAAGCAGCAGTACATATGTCCGAAGGACGACAACGAAGTCGTGACGCGCGACGACATGGTGAAGGGTTACGAGTTCAAGAAAGACCAGTATGTCGTCCTGACGCCTGAAGAACTGAAGGCGCTCGAGGAGAAGGCGACCAACTCGATCGACATTATAGAGTTTGTTCCGCTTTCGGCGGTCAATCGGGAATATGTATCAAAAAGCTACTATTTAGGTCCCGATAAGGGTGGCGACCGAGCGTTTCGGTTGCTTGCAGCGGCGATGAAGGAGAGTGGCAAGGCCGCGCTGGGTCAGTATGCTGCACGCGGTCAACAGCATCTGGTTCTGCTTCGTCCGCAGGAAGGACGCATCGTGATGGAACAACTCCATTACGCCGATGAGCTGCGCTCAACTTCCGAGGTTCCGATCACTGAAGGTGAAGTGCAGGATAAGGAGCTCAAGCTTGCGATGATGCTCGTCGATCAGACGTCGAGCGACACTTTCGATCCGTCGAAGTACAAGGATACGGTGCGCGAGCGCGTGCTCGAGGCGATCAACGAGAAAGTCGCGGGCCAGGATATCACGTCTGAGCCAGCGGCGGTTACCAGCGGCGACAAGGTCCTGGATCTCATGGAAGCGCTCAAGGCGAGTCTCGCGAAGAGCCAGTCCGCTGCCGGCGCTTCTGACGATGAGGAAGAAGCCAAGCCCGTCAAGGAGACCCGCAGAAAGAAGGCGTCTTAGCTACCAGACGCAGAGTAGACAGAGGGGCAGATGAGACTGCTCGCCGGAACCAGCGGCTACTCGTTCAAGGAGTGGAAGGGCACCTTCTACCCTGAGGACATCAAGGCCGACGCCATGCTCGGCTTCTACTCCACGAAGTTTTCGACGATCGAGATCAACAACACGTTCTATCGTCTGCCGAAGGAGCATGTGCTCGAGGAGTGGGCGTCGCAGGTGCCCGAGCAGTTTCTGTTTGCGATCAAGGCCAGCCAGCGGATTACGCATCATGCGCGACTCAAGCCCGAGTCGGAGTCGGCGCTGCAGTTTCTGCTGAAGAACACGGTAACGTTGGGCGAGAAGCTTGGACCGATTCTCTTTCAGCTTCCGCCGAACTTGAAGAAAGACCTGCCGCGGTTACAAAATTTTCTCACCTACCTTCCGGCCGATAGAAGATTCACTGTCGAGTTCCGGCACGAGAGCTGGTGGGATGAAGATGTGTTCACGACGCTGCGTGATCGGGACATTGCGATGTGTATCTCGCAGTCGGCGGATTTGAATTGTCCGGTCGTGTCCACTGCGACGTGGGGATATCTCCGTCTGCACAAGCTCGATTACGATCAGCCCGCGCTCGAGGAGTGGGCGAGGTGTGTCGCGTCGCAGGCATGGGGCGATGCGTATGTCTACTTCAAGCACGATGAGGGTGAGGGGTCAGGCCCACCCGCGGTCCAATTTTTTCTCGATATAGGAGCGTTGGGGTAGCACGGCTACAACATCGGGCTGGTCAGTTCGCTGTAGCAGCCCCATGTTAGGTGCGTTATGCCGGGGACTGAGCGGCTTCGGTCAGCTCTCGTCGAGCGTTATGCAATTGAGCGAGAGCTTGGTTCGGGCGGGATGGCGACGGTCTACCTCGCCCGCGACATCAAGCACGACCGTGAGGTCGCCCTTAAGGTTCTCCGGGCGGATCTGAGCGCCGTAATCGGCACTGAGAGATTTCTCTCGGAGGTCCGCATAACGGCAAGGCTCGATCATCCACACATCCTTACGCTGATCGATTCGGGCGAGGCCGATGGAATCCTCTACTACGTCCTGCCGTATGTGAGAGGCGAATCACTGCGCGCGAAGTTGAACCGCGAGAAGCAGCTCGGTATCGACGAAGCAATCGCCATCACGAAGCAGATCGCAAGCGCGCTTGACTACGCGCATTCACACGGCGTGGTGCACCGCGACATCAAGCCTGAGAACATCCTGCTTCATGAAGGTGAGGCGGTACTCGCTGATTTCGGGATTGCTCTTGCGGTAAAAGAAGCCGGAGGAAATCGGCTCACAGAGACGGGATTGTCACTTGGCACACCGCAGTACATGAGTCCGGAGCAGGCGACCAGCGATCGCTCACTGGATAAGCGAACTGATATCTATTCGCTGGGTGCTGTGTTCTACGAAATGCTCGCCGGGGAGCCGCCGATCACCGGGGCAAGTGCAACCGCGATTGTGGCCAAATTGCTGACGGAGCAACCTGTGAAGCTCCGAGTCGTAAGGCCTGCGGTTTCGCGGGCGATCGAAGCTGCTACTGCCAGGACGTTATCGAAAACTCCTGCTGATCGGTACTCATCCGCGGGAGACTTCGTGCGAGCGCTTACTGCGCCAGAATCCGGCGTTGATATGCGGCCCCGCCGAAAAGCTGTGAAGTGGAGTATTGCTGTTGCAGCAGTTGCTGTTATTGCTGTTGGAATCTGGAAGGTAGGGATCAGCCCTTCAGGATCGACGCGACGGAATATAGGCGTTCGTGATCGCGTTCAGGTCACGACTAGCGGGGATATTCAGTTTCCGAGCATGTCGTCGGACGGAAAAGCACTCGCGTACATTGTCAGCGACTGCAAAGCTGACGGTTGTCAGTATGCAGCTGAAATCCGCGATATCGGGGGATCGAGTCGGCGAATTATCGAGGGGTTAACAAATGTCGGCGCAGTGGAACTGAGTCCTGACCGACGACACGCTTTTGTTGTCGCGACGTACGAAGGGCGCTTCGGCACATATCTGGTTCCGACACTTGGTGGCGAACCGAGGCGGCTGGCAGCTCACGCCGAAACATTCTGGGCAGATGGGGATTCGCTTCTCCTGGCGGAAGACGCTGACCACTTCGATTCGACGTGGATTCGCGTAGCTGATTTGAATGGCGTCGTTGGCGACAGTATCCCGGTGCGTCACGCCGCTGATTTCGTGCTCAGTCTCAACCAGGTTCCAAACTCGGCGAGAATCATTTACGGCCTGCAGGATCATGGCGTTAATCGATGGTATTCCATCGATCGGCGTGGCAGGGAATACGCGATTCTCGAGGGGATCACTCGCTTCGTGAGCGCTGTGGTTGCGTCGAATGACGCATTATGGGTGGGCAGTAATCCGAATGGATGGACCACTGACGCTTCAATAATTCGCATTCCGTTCGATCGCGTTTCCGGAACGTTCGGCCGGGAGCGCGACACGGTCTATGTTGGGACGCCGACTGGGGTCAGCGTGACTGGAGATGGCGCAACCTTGATGGTGGATGAGGGCGTAGCCGAGTATTCAGGATGGGCGTTGCCATTCGACGCGCTTATCAATGACAAGTTCAGCGAGGACAAGAGATTGTATCGCTCCACGAAAGTCATTATTCCGTCCATTTCACCTGATGGTAGTCGTGTGGTGTCCGACCATGGGGCAGGAGACGGAGACCTGCACTCCTGGTACGTTACGTCCTACCCGCGCGGTCCTGAAAAACAGATTCCCGGGACTTATACGGACGCCGTCTTTTCCGACTCAAATACCGTTGCACTAAGACGCCGTAGTAGAAGCGGTGTCCGATATTCTCTGTTCGACCCCATTACGCAAAAGGAAGTCGAGGTTTTGACAGTCAATGACCCCGGCGTTCGTGGATGGGTCCGGGCAGGTAATGCATGGGGCTGGATAAGTGCCACGGGAAAAGAGCTCAACGTTCAGCGAAGGGGAGAATCAAAGCCGCGGCAATCTTCCGTCGCCAAGTGGTTCAAATTCATCTTCTACTTGAACGCATCACCGCGCGGCGACCGGCTTGCAATTTCCGGCGTGTCACTCGCCTCATCGGATTCGATTCACTTCGGAGTGTTGTCACTTACCACGGGAGAGTTCACACCCGTCTGGTCGGTCGCCGCCCAAAGCGGGACCGCAAGCTGGATCGATGAAGAGACTCTGTTGATCGACGTGAGCGAAACTAAAGACTCGCACGCTTTTTATCGGGTCAAGCTCAAGGGCAAAAGCACACGGCTGGGAAGTACTCGGCGCCCAACCCTTTACTTTGACGTGTCGCGAGACCTGAAACGCGCCATTACGATAACCGTCTCTCGCCATAGTGATGCGTGGACGATGAAGGTGGTCCGCTAGGTATTGAGATGATCTCCATCGGGATATGTGCCAGAGCGTGGTCAGGCCAAGAAGGAGAGGTCTAGTGAAGCGTTCGCGCAGTCCTTTTAGCCTCCTGGCGTTCGTTCTCCTGTCCTGCGACACTGCCGCAACAGACAGATCGCCGACGAATGCTTCGGCGGATTCCGCATTCATCAAACAGGTCGACGCGTTTGCTGACAGCGTCGTCAAGAATATTCCGGTCGCGGGTATGTCTATTCTCGTGGCCCGTGGTGGTCGCACAGTTCTTCAAAAAGGCTATGGTCTGGCGGATGTGACGCAGAATCGTCGGGCAACGGATACGACGGCATATCGTATTGGCTCGGTAACAAAGCTCATCACGGCGGTCGCAATATTCAGATTGATCGAGCAAGACAAGCTGACGCTCGACGATTCGTTGCGAACATATTTGCCGGAACACGCATCGATTGGTGCGGTCACCATTCGACAGGTTCTGAATCACACGTCAGGGTTACCTGACTACACGGAAGCAATACCCGAGCGATGGTTAGTGGAACACAAGCCGTTAACGCCTGAGTTCATCGCCGGTCTGTTAAAGCGGGAGCGCTCCAAACCAGCTGGTGAGCTGTGGATTTACAACAGCACCGGCTTCTTTCTTCTTGGTCAGGTGATAGAGAAGGTTTCTGGTGTCTCCTATCCCCAATTCATACGGCGTGAAATAAGTCAACCGTTGTCACTGCGCGCGACATGGCTTCCGCAAGAAGGGGCGGGCCCTCTCGATCGCTCGCTGAATTATCGGATCGTGGACGGAGCATTTCGCCGTGACACTCTGTGGGATCTGCCGGGAATATTCTCCGCCGGCGGTCTCTACTCGAGTGTCCGCGATCTCTCGGCGTTGGTCCATTCGATTGCAACATCGAAAATACTTTCCAGGTCATCGATGGAGATGATGACCGCGTCAACTCAACTTCCCGGTGGAGTCCGCGCGGACTACGGTTTTGGTATGAGGCTGGGCAGTCTTGAACGCCATCGGAAATGGGGGCACACTGGTTCGGGAAGAAGCAATCGTTCGGCTGTCGCTTACTATCCCGACGATTCACTGACGGTTATCGTGCTGATGAACACCGAGCACGAAGACATTCCAATTCAAGCAATCGACATAGAAGGCCGCATTGCACGAATGGCGCTCAACCTTCCATCAGTCGTGACGAAAACGCTGCCTCTCGACGCCGATGCTGCCCGCGAATTCGTGGGCTCATACGTAGACGGGGAAAACCAATATCGAGTGGTGCTGGAAGACCGCACTCTCGTATTTGGGCGTATTGGATCGAAGGCGCCGCCGGGGGCGATGTTGTATCAAGGCGACGATGAGTTCGTTCCGGATCCGGCGTATCCGGCCTTTCGTTTCATCTTCCAGAGAGTCGATGGCAAGCCCGCCGCAATTGGCCGGTTCGACAATGGTTGGTTTGTCGGGGTGAGGCCGCGCATCAACTAGATGTGAACTGGTGAGCTGCTGGGATGCCCGGGGGCCTACCTTATTAGCGCATCTCCGACAGTCGCGATACATCGGCGAGATCCTGAGGCCGCCCTGCCGAGCGTTTGTTGGCAATCAGATGCTGTCGGCTGAGCGTTTGAACCTTTAAACCATCGACCTCTACAGCGACACGGTCCCGCCACGCGGCATCGAAGTCAACTCCATCGATTGACGTGAGCACATCGATCCGCTCCGGACTGACGCCGATCTGGATCACGACCTCGGGAGATTCGAGATCGGAGATGGAGAATTGATCGGTTGGTGCGCCGAACAGCGCCAGCGCGTCCCATGATCGTCTTGCGTTTTCAGGGGTGGCGCGAATCCACAGATCTATATCGCCTGTCGCGCGCGGCAATCCGTGTGCGGCCAGGGCGTAGGCGCCGACCAGGAGATAGTCAACGCCCTTGGCGTTGAACGTGGACAAGATGTCGCGAAAATTGCGATTCAGCATTCTCGAGCCCCTTGAAAGCCCACGCATCGAGTGCGAGCTGCCACATCATTCCCAAACGTTCCGCCGGCGTCATGACGCTGTAGTCATCGTCGTCGCCGGAATCGTGAAGGCGCCGAACGCGAACGGATGCCGCTGAATCAGCCATGCTGCAATATACTCATTTGCGACGCTGTCGGGATTGGTTCCAAGGCTGCGCAATCTTGCGGGAGACGGCTCGAGGCCCGAAGCTGTAAGAACGAACGCGCTCAACTGGATCGGTCAGATTGGCGGCGACGAATCAAGAGAGGTGCTCGAGCGCATTGCATACGATGATGGCATGCCCACTGTCATTCGATCACGCGCTCTAAAGGGGTTGTGGGAAATGAGAGCGATGGGCTCGCTGCGGCAATTCGCTCAGTCAGATGAGCCTGAAGCGCTTAGGGCCGCGGCGACCGGCTGGCTGGAGCAGAAGTCGAAAAAAAAACGAATCAGTAGCAGGAATACCTGGAGGAGGCGGCCCTCTATTCCCCGTCGAAGAGCTATGATGTCAGTGCGGGAGGTCGCCTGCTTCAAGTCGTGCGAGAAGATCGAAGAGTCCAGCAGCTTCCCACGACTGGTTTCTCGCTCCTTCTGAAAGCGGGATTAGAACTCCGGCGGTCTGCAGATGCTGGATTGCGTTGTAAACCACTGGCCTCGAGACGTCGATTGCTGCTGCCGCTACCGGTGCGGTGATCATCGGATGAGCGGGCAGGGCCTCGATCAGCTTCCACGCTCCGGCATCGCTTCTGGGATTGACGGAGTTTGACAAGTCGTCTTTCCACTTTGTCTGGAGGTCCTGGACCGCCACCAGATGTGCGCGCGCAAGATTTGCCGCGCGCGCGGTCGCTTCGGCGAACTGTCCGATCCACGGAGATGTTCCACCATCTTCACGAAATCTGTTCAGTCCCGCGATGTACCGGTCTTTCGATCGTGCCAGCACGACACTTACGGGTGGAACGTATGACGAGGCAATCTTTCGGCGACGCAATACGATCTGAATGAGTGCGCGGCCGGTGCGGCCGTTTCCGTCGTCGAATGGATGGATCGTCTCGAACTGTGCATGAATGAGCGCAGCCTGTACGAGCGGAGGGAGCACCTCGTCATTGACGGCATTGCACAGGTCTTCGAGTAGTGCAGGGACGTTCTCGGGCGGAGGTGGTACGTAGTCGGCACCACACGGGTTGTAATCATTCCCGCCGATCCAGTTCTGCTGCGTCCGGATTTTTCCCGCGATATGCGCGTTCGGGGCTGCTTCCATAAGCTTCCGGTGCACGGCTTGTATCTCGGTGACCGAGAACGAGCCGACTTCGGCAGCGTCTTCGACTGCCAGCTGCATGGCGTCGATGTTCGCGAGGATCTCCAGGGCAGTCGTGCTGGGTTTGCCGCCTGACTCCTTTCGCGCTTCTGCCCTCGCGAGCTCGCGCACACCGAGCTGCATTCCCTCGACCTTCGACGATGCTATCGATTCCGTCCGGAGCAGCAGTCTGGCGAGCGGCCTCAATCCTGGGCGTGCGACGTCGTTCAGTGCACGAATCGCATTCTCCGCATCGGAGACAACACCCATGGTTTCCGCTGGCAGTTGAACGGAAGTCGATCCAAGGGATTCGGGTATGAAGGCACCATACTTACAGGCTTTTTTGTACGATGCTGGCGCATAAATATCACTATTATGGCGCCATGTCAGGGAGATCAGTTTTCCGGGCATTGGTCTGTTTGCGAGTCGATCAAAGCTTACGAACGGGCGGCTGTAGTCAGGGTTATGAACTAAACCTAACTATAGGATAGTTGTAGTAAGGTTTATTGTCTATCCCTAATCAAGGAGCGTGATTGATCAGGGACCGAGAGGCTAAAGCATCGTTCAGGGTAAAGCGCGTCGCACCCCTATTATGGTATGGGCCAAGGGTTTGAAACTGGTGAATCGGCTGGGCGTACGGGAATCGTCCGGTACTTCCACCCGCAGGAGCAAGCCGATGCCTTCTCGCCCGATCGCCAGGATCGCCGTCGCAACGTCCCTGATCGTGCAGGCCGCGATCCTTTCTGTTCCGGCGGGCGCTCAAACAGGAAGTCAATCCTCCAAACTGACGGCGCAGCTCGACAGTGTCATGAATGCGCTGATGGCGATGGATCTCTCGCCTGGTGCGGGCATTGTAGTAGTGCGCGACACGCAGATCGTCTACATGAAGGGGTTCGGGTACGCGGATGTTGCGGCGAAGCGAGCATTCACACCGGAGACCGAGTTCTACATCGCGTCGACGACGAAATCATTTACAGGACTTGCTGCAGCGCTGCTCGACAGGAAGGGAACATTAAAGCTGAAAGCGCCCCTGCATCAATATCTGCCGGCGCTAAAGCTGAAGTCACCGCTCGATGCGGACTCGATCACGATTCGATCGCTCCTCACACACACTCATGGCATTGGCAATGGACCGATGGCAATGCGCCTCGCGTACAGTGGCGAATACAATGGCAACGCGGATCTGATCAAGTATCTCGAGATGCATGAAGCGGCGAAGACCGGCCGGGAATTCGCCTACGGCAACATCGGGTACAACGTTGCGGCGCTTGCAATGGATGCGGCGACGAAGAAGAGCTGGAAGGATGTGCTTCAATCCGAGCTCTTCACGCCGTTGGGCATGAAGCACACGGGCTCTTACGTGTCGAAGTTCGCGCGGAACGATCTGGCGACGCCGTATCAAGCGACGCTCGATGGGTGGGTTGCCCGTCCTTACGGGAAAGTAGATGCGAATATGCAGTCGGCCGGCGGATTGATCACGACGCTTCGAGACATGGGGATCTGGCTCGAGGCGCACACAAACAATGGGAAGCTCGACAGCAAGCAAGTGTTGCCGGCGTCAGTGTTTGTGGAAGCGCATAGCAATCTCGCGCCGTTCAACAGAAAGGGGCCGCTTGGAGCGCAGATCGGTTACGGGCTTGGGTGGAACATCCAGATCATGGGGAACGACACTGTGCTGGCTCACGGCGGAGGGTTTCCCGGATTCAGCACGCACATGTCGTTTGTGCCGAGCCGGAAGATTGGCGTCGCGATCTTCGCGAACAATGATGGTCTTGGGAGTGGACTGGCGGAGATAGGTGCGGTGCTAGTGTATCAGGCGCTGACCGACGGGGCGATGAAACCGCCAATTCCAAATGAAGCGATTCCCCAGCTGATGGCGCAGCAGCGTGAGGGGATGATGAATGACCTGAAGCGGCGTGCTGCGCGGCCGCAGAATCTGCCGTTTCCTCTCGAGGCGTACGCTGGAGTTTACGAGAATTCAGCGATGGGGAAGCTTCGTATCGAGGTCGCGAACGGTAAGCTCGAGGCAAACTTCGGTGCTGCGTGGAGTGCGATCGAGGTGTTCGACAATACGAAGAATCAGCTGCGCATCGCGCTCTTCGGGAATGGGGAAGTCGTGAATGTCGAGATGAAGGATGGGAAGGCCGTTGCATTGTCCTTCGGTGGTTCGGAGTTCAAGCGGGTGAACTGACGCGACGACTCGCGTAGGTACACTACAGATCAAATCTGTCGCGACAGTATCGATTCAAGTTTTCCCATCACTTCGTCGATAACCTCAGTTGGCAAGGCGCATATCCGAGCTGTGCGCCGAGCCTGCCAGTCGAGGCTCCGCACCTGGTCAGCGAGAATGGCGCCCGAAAGCGGCAGGCCGTCGGGAAGCAGGACCTCGAACGGATAACCCTTGACCTGACTCGTGACGGGACAGAAAATCGCGAGCCCGGCGCGGCTGTTGTATATGCGAGGCGACAGAACGATTGCCGGCCGCCGGCCGGCCTGCTCGTGTCCCGCCTGAGGATCGAATGTGAGCCAGACGGCATCACCTCGATCGGGTATGTAGCGCTTTTTCTTCGGAGCAGGAGTCACCAGATCTCTTTGCCTCGATGGCCGCCCGATGGGATTTCCCGATGCCTGTTTGACGGGGTGATCTGCGCTACAAGAGTCTCGAGCTTCCATTCGGGGCGGGCGGCGGTGAGGATGATGCGGTCACCATCGATGGAGATCTCGATGCTGGTGTCTTCACTGAGCTGTGCCTGAGCGGCGAAGGCTTTCGGGATACGGACAGCGAGGCTGTTTCCCCAGCGCTGAATTGTCGTGACCATGGCGAGACTCGTTCGGGTAAGGGCAGTAGAGCGGCCGCGTAGATACAATGAATATACACGGGCTTTCGC
>JBDTNA010000044.1:0-13096 GCA_039933985.1 Gemmatimonadales bacterium
ACCGCCTGTCACCCCAATTTCCCTAAATTCCCGGAAGAACCTTTTTTTACAAAAACAATCAAGGTTCTGTCGTCCCGAAAGGACGTTTCTCAACACGGTGGTTCTAAAATCCGTGCGAATCCGTTCAATCCGTAGCGATCGTTTGTTGTTGGGTAGTTGACCTTAGGTCTTTAACAGAGCCCGCGCAGCGATGATCGTGATGTTATCGGTCCCGCCTCTCGAGAGAGCGAGATCCAGCAAGTCCTTCGCGATCTGCTCCGACGATTTCATATTTCGCGCGGAGTCAGCGATCTCGTCATCCGTCACGTGCTTCGTAAGTCCATCGGTGCAGATAAGTATTATTAATCCGCGCGCACTGATATTGATCCGCGTCACCTCGGGCATCGCTTCTTCGGCTCCAATCGCGCTCGACAACACGTGCTTGAGTGGCGAACGGTCCAGTCGGTCTTTCGGCATGATCCCCTGGTCGACCAATGCCTGTGCGACGGTCTGATCACGTGTGATCTGCCGTAGTTTTCCGCCGGAGAAGTAATAGCACCGGCTGTCGCCGACCTGAACGACATAGAGCCATGGCCAGACAGCGAAACCCACAGTGAGTGTCGTTGCCATCTGTCGCTGATCGGTTCGAAGCGCTGCCTCGGCGCGCACGGCGGAGTGCGCTTCAAGGGCGGCGGACTTGAGCGCTTCCAGGAATTCATCATCATCGCTCGCTGTGCCTGCAGCGTGATACGACCGAAGCGTAGATGACACGTATCGCGTCACTGATTCTGCAGCGAGTCGTGCAGCTTCACTTCCCGCGGCAGCGCCGCCAACTCCGTCGGCCAGAAGCATCACGGTTGCGAGACGCGTCCCGCGCAGCGGCAGGCCCTCTGTCTTCTCGAGAGACGTGCCATGAATGACAAGCTGGGGATGCACGGTTGCAATCAGAAAATGATCCTGATTGTCGGGACGCACTATTCCGCGGTGCGTGATGCCGAACAGGTCGAGCTCGTCGTCGCTGGGGCGAACCGAAATTGCTGAGTCTTTCACAATCGGTCTGAGGGTGTGACGCACGTGCTGATACCATGCAGGAGCCTGGGCCAAGGGGCAAGTGCCTTAGGCCCACCGATACGCTATAGATTTGGCGCCTATGCTGACAGAGGTGCGCCCCGCGAGCTGCATGCCAGATGCCTGTTTCTGTGAAGCGATCAGGAATCACGGAATCATGCAACCAGCGAATACCTGGTCGTCACTCGCATTCGTCATAGTTGCAGGCGTAGTCCTTCTTCGCTGGACAAGGAACCGGCATATCGCGCACCACGCGACCTACCCGGTCCTTCTCGCACTCACACTCCTTGTCATCGGCTTTGGGAGCGCATTCTTCCATGCAACGCTCAGCTTCAACGGTCAGTTCGTTGACGTGCTGGGGATGTACTTCATCGGTACGTTCGCACTTCTCTATGGTATAGCCAGGTTCCGGGGCCTGACGAATCGAGTCCTCGTGGCAGCTTTCCTCGCCGCGAACGCGCTACTCGCGGCAATCCTCTACTGGGCGCCGCTTTTGCGGCGTGTAATCTTCGGAATACTGATAGCTGCGGCTCTCGCCGTGGAGATATCGATCGCCAGGCGCACCACTAAGCGAGACGCTGCGAGCCGGCTCAAGACAGCAATCGTACTGCTGACAATTGGATTCGCGATATGGATGCTGGATTACACGCGTATCGTCTGTAGTCCAGATAGCTGGATTCAGGGACACGCCATCTGGCATGTTCTTGGTGCGTTGTCCGCGTGGTGCCTCTATCTGTACTATGAGGATCAGGCGTCAATGATGGATTCATCACCGTCCGCATGACAACGCACTACGACGTAATCGTCGCCGGACTCGGCGCCATGGGCAGCGCGACGGCCGCGCACCTAGCGACGCGAGGCAAACGCGTGCTCGGTCTGGAGAGATGGACACCAGGTCATCGCAACGCATCGTCTCACGGCGACAGCCGCATCATACGCGAGATGTACTTCGAGCATCCGATGTACGTGCCTCTCCTTCAACGAGCGTACGAACTGTGGGCTGAGCTGGGCGACCACGCCAGGACGGAGTTGCTGCACATCACCGGTGGCTTGATGATCGGGCCTGAGGACGGGGCACTGGTCACCGGCACACTTCGAAGCGCGCGCGAATACAATCTCAACTATGAGCTGCTGTCACCTCGCGAAGTGTCGTTCCGGTATCCGGCATTCATGCTGCGCGATGACCTCATCGCAGTGAGAGATCCGCGCGCCGGGTATCTGGATCCGGAGGCATGCAACGGTGCTCACCTCGATCTTGCAGCCGGCAAAGGCGCTGAGCTCAGGTACGATGAGCCGGTCATAGAGTGGAATTCATCGGAGAGCGGCGTAACTGTCACCACCCCAAAGGCCTCGTATTCAGCCGACCATCTGGTTCTCGCTGTTGGAGCGCGAACGCGGTCCTTGCTTAAAGGTCTCGAGCTTCCGCTCGAGGTGGAACGGCAAGCCGTTTTCTGGATGGAGCCCGATCCGGACGCGGCGAATTATGACGAGAGCGCGTTTCCCATCTACGCATACGAGTACGAGCCGCGCGAAATCTGCTATGGCTTTCCGAGATTGCCCCGCGGCGTAAAGTCGAGCGTGATGCACAGCGGCGAGATCGTAAAGGATGCAGACAGCGTCGACAGCGAGATCCGCGACGAAGAAGTGAACCCTCTTCGCCGGGCACTCGCGCCGATCTTACCAGGCATGTCGAGAGCTCCGGTTCGCGAGCGCGATGTGTGCCTCTTTACGAACACGCCGGATCACGACTTCATCATCGACTTCCATCCGGCACATTCACGCGTACTGATCTCGAGCGCGTGCTCGGGGCATGGATTCAAGTTCGCGAGTGCGATCGGCGAGATTCAGGCCGATCTCGTGACGAGCGGGAGGTCACGGTTCGACCTTGGTCCATTTGGCCTGGACCGGCCGTCGCTTTATTTAAATAGTAGCGAAAAGATACTATATCGCAAATAGCGCTTTTCCCGGAACGGGTGTTATCCTCAAGGGTGATGTAGAAAGGAGCGCGTGCCAAATGAGTACGCCATGACTCTGTCTATGCCCGAACTGTTCCTATTTTTCGCTCTTCAAGGGGAACAGGCTACTGTTGCGGGAACGATTCGCAGTAACGACGACGGCGGCGGTCTCGCGGCTGCAGTAGTAACGCTGACTGAGCCCGATCGGACCACGACGACCGATGCCCAGGGGAAATACGCAATCACTGGCGTAGGACCCGGACCACATCACATGGTCATCCGTCGGATCGGGTATACACCACGGACACTGCATGCACTCGTCCCAGTCTCCGGAACCCTCGAGATCAACGTTGCGCTTTCGGCCCTTCCACCCATGCCGGCGCGTCTTCCGGAGGTGATCGTTCGCCGCCCGATCGAAATGCGCGGATCACACAGTGCGGAAATCATCTCGCTCGCCGACAAGACGGCGTCGATGAAAGCGGTACGAAACAATCCCATGCTCACGCAGCCCGATGTGCTGCAATCCCTGTCTGGCGGAGAGATCACCATCAAGCCTGAATCTCCGGGGGGCGTACACATTCGCGGTGGTTCATCAGATCAAACCTCGTACGTCGTCGACGGCATTCCCGTCTTCAACCCGTATCATGCCGCCGGGATTTTCAGCACGTGGAATCCCGATGCGCTTTCACATGTCAGCGTCGCTTCCGCCGTGCCATCGCCGGACTATCCAAGCACTCTTTCCGGAACGATTGCCGCGTTTACGCGTGCACCTGGTTCGGAAATCAGCGCGCGCTCATCAGTGAGTAGTACTCATACTGCGCTTACGGTGGACGGCCCGACTGGTTTTGGCAAAGCCGGCTTTCTCGTGAGCTCGCGATTCGCATATCCACACCTTGGCGCGCCGCCAAGCGATCAGAGCTACGTGCGCGGTGTGAGCAACGACAATCTCGTAAAAGTCGGGATCCCCGTTCTCGGCGGCCGGCTGGAGCTTCTTGGATATCATGGAGTGAACGAGATCGGAACTGTAGCCGAAACCGACATCGAGGTTCAACCCGGAACTACCCGGCCCAGGAATACGTTCGAATGGCAAAGCCAATCACTTGGCGCCGTCTGGGCTCGCACCTATGCAGCCACGAACGTGCGACTGCTTGGCTGGCTCGCCGACGGTGACGCCGAGTCGAAATGGAGCGGCAAGATATCTCGGCTGATGATGACTTCTGACCGGGAAGACAAAGGAATATTGCTCGAAGGCGATCGGCGATTTGCCCGTTCATCTCTCAAGGCGGGAGTGCGCCTCGAGCAGAGCCGCATCGGCTACCTTGTCGAGTTCGACAGTATCGGCATGTCACCGTTCGGAACCAGAGGAACGACATCGATCGTGACTCTTTTTACGCGGTATTCAGCGGCGTTGGGAAAACGGACCGACCTGCGCGCGGGTACATCGATTATCTCAGCGGCCGGTGCGTGGTACGCAAGTCCCCAGGCGGAGGTTCGATGGAAGCAATCGAGCCGGCTTACATCGAGTTTCAGCTTTGCACGGACCCATCAACTTGTTCAGTCTTTCCGCAATGCGGAGTCGATAACTGCAGCCATCTTTCCAGCCGATTTATTTGCCAGTAGCGGATCGGCCGGTGTTCCGGCGGCGCGAAGCGATCTTGCAGTCATTGCCACGAACTTCGAGCCAACGCCGGATGTGCGAATTGGATTTCAGGCCTGGGCGCGGCGGTTCAACAACATCCTGCTGGTGGCGCCGTTTGACGACGAGCCGTTTTCGCTAGGCGGATTCGGTGCCGGCAGCGGCGATTCACGCGGAGCTTCAATCGACGCGTCAGTGTCCTCGACGCGATATGGTTTGACGGCGAGCTATGGAATTCAACGGGTGCGATATTCATCTGGATCACTCGAGTACGTCCCTGATCACGGTCCCACGCACCTGTTCGAGGGTGGGGTGTTGTTCTTTCCGACTGCTACGTCTTCGATTCGCATCGGCATAGCGCACTCCGCTGGGCGACGTACGACGGCTATCGGCGGTCAATTCGAGTGGGAGGCGTGCAATCTCCGTGACGGTGGATGTCAGTTCGCCGGAAGTCCGCGATCCAACGGCGAACCGCTCGGCGCACAGTACCTGCCCGCATATTTTCGTGCAGACATAGGGGCGCGAAAGCACTGGCATCTGAACATTGCCGGTCGCGACGCGACGATCGCGCTCTTCGGAGCGATGACCAACATTTTTGATCGTCAGAACATTCTGACGTACACGAGGGATCCGGCCACCGGCACCTTGTCTCCGATCGACATGCGACCGCGCGCGCCGATCGTCGTCGGGTTGGAGTGGCGGCTCTAGCTTCGGGAGCGACAGAGGCTGTCACAAAGGCGGCCTCTCGATTGTTCCCTTGTCATGACGCTGCAGCAAAATAGCGTGGTGCAATCCCGACGGGTTGCCGAACGTGCACAATCGTTCGATGACGAATTCGCCGCGCTGTTCAAGGTGCAGTACCCGCGCATATATCGGTATCTGGATCGGATGTCGGGTGATCCTGATGCGGCGGAGGACCTGGCGCAGGAGACCTTTGTCCGTCTGTATCAGCGCCGCTCGATGCCCGACGAGCCATCAGCCTGGCTGATCAGTGTGGGGTTGAACCTGCTGCGGAACATGGCGTCATCAACTCGCCGCCGTATTGAGCTGCTCGAGTCGAATCGAAGTGAGCATGATTCGTCGACTGGCTTTGAATCAGCGGAAGACGCGACGCAAACGCACGAGACGCAGGCGCGAGTCAGGCGTGCGATAGACAGTATGGATGAGCGCGACAAGTCACTGTTGCTCTTGAGAGCCGACGGATACAGTTACAAAGAATTGGCAGCGGCGCTTCATCTGAACGTGGCAAGCATCGGAACGCTAATGGCGAGAGCGCAGCGCTCCTTTCGATCGATATACGAGGAGAGCGGCCATGCACGTTGACGAGGAACAGCTTCAGCGGCTGGTGGACGACGAGCTCGGAGAGGCGCCTGACGATTGGGCAACCGAGCACCTGCTGCACTGTGAACCGTGTCGTGAGCGAGTGGAGCGCGCAAGGCGCGACCAGCGCGAGATCTTCATTTTGCTCGGGAGCCTGGATCATCCGCGTCCAAAATTTGACAGCGCAACAATCGTCGCGCGCGGGAGACGCCGCAATTCGGCCTGGATACCAAAAGCGGCGGGCTTCGTGGTGGCTGCAGTGCTTGCAGGAGCGGCGTACGCAGCGCCCGGCTCGCCGCTACCATCGCTTGCCGCAAAAATCCTGGGAAGAAATCAGGACATGCCAGTCAGAATTCCTGTCGCACGGACAACAACCCTACCGGCACCTGTCTCGGGATTGACCGTAGCGACTGCAAATCGGATGTCCATCGTGTTCGCAGCAACTCAAAGCGACGGCGCCATCCGAGTCACGCTCGGCGATGGCCACGAGATAGAACTACGGGCACTCGGGCCAGGTGCTTCCTTTTCTTCAAGCGAAGCAGAGCTCACCGTGGACAATTCGGGATCGAGTGCAGACTATGAGATCGCAATTCCGAAGGATGCACCAAGAGTCGAGATCCGCATTGGGGCCAGGCGGGTTTTTCTCAAGGAAGGTGACCGCATCCTCGGCGAGCATGCAGAGCTCAATGGTGGACAGTACGTCATCACGTTCGCTGGAATTCACTAGCGCGTTGTCACAATAAGCCGTTTTGTTTGTTCCTTCTCCGAAAGCTCAGCGCAGACTCATATCGGAGGAAAGAAGAATGCGAAGTACATCAACGATGAAGCTCGCGGCCGTAATAGCCCTCACCGCCGCATGCAGCAACTCGACCGCCCCATTCAGCCCGCCATACAATCCAGTTTTTCCGACGAGCTGGGCTTCAGCAGTAACGCACCAGTATTACCCGCTCGTTCCAGGAACGACGTGGCAATACCGCTCTCAGGCATCGAACGGCGAGACGATCACGGTTGAAGTCCTTCCCGCAAAGGAAACCGTGAATGGCGTCTCGGCCACAGCGGTGCGCGATCGCGTCTTTCTGAATGGCGTCCTCGTCGAAGACACATTCGACTGGTACGCACAGGACAGTGAGGGGAACGTCTGGTACGTCGGTGAAGACACTAAGGAATACAAGAACGGAGTCGTTGTCAGCACCGAGGGTTCGTGGCGATGGGGCGTCGACGGAGCGCTTCCCGGAATCCAGATGTGGGCGACGCCGTCCGCGAAGATCGGGATTGATTACCGGCAGGAATACTATAAAGGACAAGCCGAGGACTGGGCGAAGATTCTAAGAGTCAGCGATGCAGTCACAGTTCCTTTCGGCAGCATGGCCAATTGCATCGCGATCGAGGAATGGGCCGGGCTCGCGCCCAACGAGGCTCACGAGGCCAAGGTGTACTGCCCAGGAGTAGGCAACGTCAGTGGCAGTGCGATAGGTGCGACCGACGGCTACGTCCTCATCTCGAAAAGTCCCTAGGTCAACGCAGCGTCGCTCCCACCACCCAGCATAAGCGGTGTTTGCTCTGTCAACATATCTTGACGCATGGCAGCCAAGGCGGAGACAAAGATTCTCATTAACGGAACAGCGAAGACATCATCATGATCTTCAACCTGATGCTGCTTCTGATTCCGGTGTCGTTGCTGCTCGAGTACGTCATGCACGCGCCGCCGATCTGGATATTCGTTACCGGCGTACTCGCAATTGTGCCGCTTGCCGAGTGGATAAGACAAAGCACTGAGCATCTGGCAGAACGGTTGGGAAGTGCCATCGGCGGTTTGCTGAACGTGACGTTTGGCAATATGGCCGAGCTGATACTGGCGATATTCGTTCTGCGTGCGGGGCAGGCTGGTGTGGTGAAGGCGCAGATCACCGGAGCCATCATCGGCAACAGCCTGCTCGGACTGGGCCTCGCGATTGTCGTCGGAACGTTCGGGCGACCGAATCAGAAATTCAATCGCGCAAGTGCGGGGCGCTTGTCGAGTCTGCTCATACTTGCAGTTATCGCGCTGATGATTCCGGCGTTGTTCGATTTCACCGAGCGGGGAATGTCAGGAGCGGCGGAGACGTCGATGCTCGATGAGCAGCTGAGCCTCGGCGTTGCGGTTGTGCTCATCGTGGTCTACGTCGCGAACCTCGTATATTCACTAGTCACGCATCGCGACACCTTTGCGGCGGTTGATGAAGTAGAAGATGGAGCAGCTGTGCAGCCAGCCACCGGTCAGGACCCAACGCATGTCGCGTGGCCAATGTGGAAGGTGCTCGGCATTCTGGTCGGCGCGACAGTGATCACCGCGATCGAAGCAGAGCTGGTATCGGGTGCGCTCGAGGCAACGTCAGAAAAGATTGGCGTTTCGACGTTTTTCCTCGGTATCACTGTGCTCGCCGTGGTGGGCAATGCGGCCGAGTATGTGTCGGCGATTTATTTCGCGCGGAAGGATCGGATGGATCTCGTGATGGGAATCACCGTTGGATCGACGATTCAGATAGCGCTGCTGGTGGCGCCGGTTCTCGTGCTGGTGTCGTATTTCATGGGAACGCCGATGAACCTGGTGTTCGGCAATCCGCTGGAATTGATAGCGATCGCGGGCGTGGCGTTCGCCGTGAATGCGATCGCGAACGATGGAGAGACTACGTGGTTTGAAGGGGTTCTGTTGCTGGCGGTTTATGTGCTGCTGGGGCTGGCGTTCTTCTTCGTCACGCCGCCGACTTGAGCTTCAGTTCTGGCGCCAGCCGGACACGAGCCTGTCCATCCACCCCGGGCCGACCACTCCTCTGGTCGTAACGGTTACGCTGCCGAGGTAGACCGTTCCCGTCACTCGAATGACAGGCGCGTCCTCGGGGGTATTGATCTCCCCGACTCGGCGCGTCTCAAAACTTCCGCCCATTCCATCGCCGTCGCAGAGCACCTTGATGTCGGCCGGAACAATGATATCGATGTTGCCCATGATGCACAGCACTTCGATCTCCGATTCACCTGCACCAATGCGGGCGGTCGTGAGATCGAGCTCTGCGTTCCCCATACAGGTAAACACGCGGAAAATTCGCGGAAGAATCCACTCGCCTTCGCGCTTGATGTGTGACCACCACACAGTGACGCCGTTCCGCTCGGGAATCAGATGCCCGGGCAGGATTCTTGACACTGCCTGTGCGACAGGCGGGTTGATACGCTGGGGAGGAGTCACGATGTCTCTGAAATGGCTATATGAAATATTTTCGGAACGTCCGTTCAGCGCTACTGGCAGCTTCTGATTTCCTACGTTCTCCCATTGATTTTTGTTACGGCAGCAGGACGCCTATTCCGCTCTGATGGTGCGGGGTTGCAGCTTAAAGGCCTGACACGTTCCTATCCTTAGAGAGGCGCCATGTCATCCGAGCACATTCCGATGTACGCGCAGGTCAACAAATACTTCGACAAGGCGAGTCCGTATCTGGATCTTTCGCCAGGTTTGCTTGGCCAGATCAAGGCCTGCAACTCCGTCTACCGAATGCGGTTTCCACTCAAGCGCGACGACGGCACTATCGAGGTGATCAATGGCTGGCGCGCGCAGCATAGCGTGCATCGCCTGCCAACCAAGGGTGGAATCCGCTATGCGGCAAACGTTGACGAAGACGAGGTGTCAGCGCTCGCCGCGCTCATGACTTACAAGTGCGCACTTGTCGACGTCCCTTTTGGCGGCGCCAAAGGAGCAGTACGGATCGATCCGTCGA
Source organism: Gemmatimonadales bacterium (assembly GCA_039933985.1). GTDB lineage: Bacteria > Gemmatimonadota > Gemmatimonadetes > Gemmatimonadales > Gemmatimonadaceae > UBA4720. The sequence goes on from JBDTNA010000044.1 coordinate 9,705, forward strand.
AATATTCAGTCGGCGAGCTCGAGCGAATCACACGGCGATTCACGTATGAGCTCTTCACGAAGAATCTCATCGGACCGGGTATGGATGTCCCCGCGCCGGACATGGGTACCGGTCCGCGTGAGATGGCGTGGATCGTGGACACGTACTCGACACTGGCGCGGGGCGAAATCGACGCGCTCGGCTGCGTGACCGGAAAGCCGGTGACGCAAGGTGGTGTTCGTGGACGCGCTGAGAGTACGGGAAGAGGAGTTGCGTTCGCGCTGCGAGAAGCAGTGTGTTATCCGGAAGACATGAAGCCGCTCGGTTTTACGACTGGCCTCGAAGGAAAGACGGTCGTCGTTCAAGGGCTTGGGAATGTCGGATATCACGCAGCAAAATTCATCGAAGGATATGGCGGAATCATCATCGCGCTTCTCGAACGTGAGGGCGCGATTTTTTGTGCCAAGGGTCTCGATGTTGACAAGGTGGTCGCGCATCGAAAGGAAACGGGGTCGATACTTGGATATCCAGGAGCTCAGGACATTCCGAATAGCTCGGATGCTCTCGAGCTCCAGTGCGACGTGCTCGTGCCGGCGGCACTGGAGAGTGTGATTACGGATGCGAACGTCGATCGAATCAAGGCGAAAATCATTGTCGAAGGTGCGAACGGCCCGCTGACAGCCGATGCGAGCGAGAAGCTTCTCGCTCGCAAAGTGCTGATTCTGCCCGACATCTATACGAACGCGGGCGGAGTGACTGTCTCGTATTTCGAATGGGTGAAGAATCTCTCGCACATGCGTTACGGCCGAATGGAAAAGAGATTCCAGGAACGAAGCAATGAGCGACTTCTCGAAGCAGTCGAACATCTGACGGGGAAACATTTCTCCGAAGAGGATCGTGCCAAGTCGAGTGAGGCTGCCGGGGAGGAAGAGCTGGTGAACTCCGGGCTCGAGGAGACGATGGTCGCGGCATATGCAGAGCTTCAGAAAATCCAGAAGAACCGTAATGTCGATTTGCGGACTGCCGCGTTCATCAATGCGATTGGCAAGGTCGCGATGTCGTACACGCAGCGAGGAATTTTCCCATGATCACCACCGCGATTCGATAGTTCGAAAGATTAGTCGACGGTGCTGGCCCTCTTCGCGCTCACGACGCTTGCGAGTGCGTTCCTGCTTTTCTGGATCGAACCGCTCTTTGCAAAGCTCGTCCTCCCGCTACTCGGCGGATCCCCCGCGGTGTGGAATACGTGCCTCATGTATTTCCAGGCTGCGCTCCTCTTCGGCTATCTCTACGCGCACCTGACCTCTCGGTGGCTCGCGCCCAGAAAGCAGGTACTGGTTCACGTCGGGCTGTTGATCGTCGCGCTGGTCTCGCTGCCGATCGCGGTTCCTCGAGGATGGACGCCGCCGGCATCCGATAACGTGATACCGTGGCTGATCGCGCTGCTGTCGCTTGCAGTTGGCGCGCCGTTCATGCTGCTCGCGGCGACCGCTCCCTTGGTGCAGCGATGGCTGACGAGCTCGGATCATCCGGCGGCAAAGGATCCCTATCTATTGTATGCCGCGAGTAACGCAGGGAGTCTGATCGGGTTGCTCGGGTTCCCGTTCGTGATGGAACCAAACCTGAGACTCAGCCAGCAGTCGTTTCTCTGGGGCATTGGATATGTCGCGGCAATCGTTCTGGCGATTTTGTGTGCGATTGTGGTCTATAGGCGAACCGGCCCGTCGGTGTCCGCTCCGGAAGTCGAGGTCGACGCGAGCTCAGCTCCGCCAACAATGCAAGTCAAACTGAAGTGGATTGGGCTGGCGTTCGTTCCATCGAGTCTGCTCCTTGGTGTGACTACATTCATCTCGACGGATGTAGCAGCCGTTCCGCTGTTGTGGGTCGTGCCGCTCGCGCTCTATCTCATCACGTTCATCATCGTGTTCGGGCGCGGCGGGCAGAAACCCGGTCGTTACATGAGCTGGGCGCATGCAGCCCTCCTGGCGACGCTCGTTCTCGTGATGTTCTGGGGAACGGGCATAAGCTTCCGGACGAGAATTCTTCTGCATCTCGCCGTCTTTTTCATGACGGCGCTTCTGCTGCATGCAGAGCTTGCGTCATCGCGTCCAGCGCCACGATATCTGACCGGGTTCTATCTGTGGATGGCTCTTGGCGGGGCACTTGGCGGTGCATTCAACGCCATCGTGGCACCTCTCGTGTTCAAGACGATCGCCGAGTATCAGCTTGTACTCGTGGCGGCGGCTTTCCTGAGGCCGAGCAGGATATCGGGGATAACTAAAGAGCTGGAGCGGATGCGGTTCATTCCAATTGCAGTACTGCCCGCACTGTTCGTCGTCGGCGTGTCATGGCTCGGCTTTGCAGACAAAGGGTTGTTTGGCGTGTCGATGAAGCTCTTCATCTCGATTGTCGCAATCGCGACGATGGTTGCGTTGAGTGACAGTGCGCTGCGGTTTGGGCTGAGTATCGTCGGCATTTTTGTGGGAAGTTTCCTGATCGCGCAAAAGTATTCGACGGATCTATTTCAGGCCCGTTCGTTCTTTGGCGCTTACCGTGTCGAGAATGCATACGTCGCGCATCGGCTCGTGCACGGCACTACGACACACGGTGCGCAGTTTCAGGATTCGGCGCGCCGGCGTATTCCTATCACCTACTATCATCCAAAGGGCCCGGTCGGCCAGCTTTTCTCCGCATTGGGGTCACGACTGGATGGCAGGAGTATCGGTGCGATTGGCCTTGGAGCCGGGACTGTCCTTTGCTATTCGAAACCGGGTCAGAAGTGGACGTTCTTCGAGATCGATCCACTGGTGAGAGAGATATCGAGCAACCCGAAATACTTCTCCTATCTGCGTGACTGTGCGGTGAGGCCGCGGTTCGTGATTGGCGACGCGAGGTTGACGTTGACGCGTGAGCCCGCCGGGCAGTTCAGCGTGTTGATCGTTGACGCGTTCAGCTCGGATGCGATCCCCGTTCACCTCTTGACGCGCGAAGCGTTCAAGTCATACGAGCGGGTGTTGGATGGTCGCGGCGTATTGTTCGTGCACATCAGCAACAAGCATCTCGATCTGCATCCGGTTGTCGCCGCACTCGGCAAGGACGCGGGGCTGATCGCGCTGTTGAACGCGCACGATCCTGATGAGGCCGATGACCGGGCTGAGCTGGACTATCCGTCGGATTGGGTCGCACTTGTAAAGCGGCGGGAAGATTTGCCGAGCTTGCCGGGTGATACGAGTTGGAAGGCGATGTCGGTGCCGAAGGGGTTTCGTCCCTGGAGTGATGACTATTCGAACATTGTCCAGGTGATCAAATGGTGAGATCAGCCCTTCGAGAGCTATCAAAGATCATGGTGGGGTCAGTCGGGCTCAGTGAGCCTTTCGCCGGCTATGCTCACTCGGGCGGTTGCGGGGGCTGAC
>JBDTNA010000045.1:0-12977 GCA_039933985.1 Gemmatimonadales bacterium
CTTGGCGCCTACCGTGCCGGCTTCGACAAATCGCAAGCGACGATTGGCCCGCAGATCGAGCGAATCGGTGAAGCCGGTTTGTGGGTTCTGCCCAATCCAAGCGGACTGAATGCGAATCACCAGCTTCCTCAATTGACCGAGATGTTCAGAGACCTGCGACTGGCGGCCAACGCGTCCCCGCAGCTGTAAAAATTCCGCGGCTCGCGTGGCGATAGATCGGGTTCAGGATTATACTCGCCCGCCATGACTGGACGTCTTGCATTTCTCGCTTTCTTGTCGCCGCTGCTTCTCGGCGCTCAGGTCACACCTTCGCCTGCTGCGGCTGCACGCTCGATTGCGGCCTCTCACGTACGCCAATCGATCACGATCGACGGCCGCCTCGACGAGCCGGAGTGGAAAGATGCTGTGCCGGCAACGCAATTCACCCAGAGCGAGCCGAAGACAGGAAGCCCGGCGACTGAAGACACCGAAGTCCGGGTTCTCTTCGACGCCGAGCGGCTTTACGTCGGCGCATATCTCCACGACCGCGAGTCCGATCGACTGATCGTCAACGACCTCCGAAAGGATTTCGCCGAAGATCAGCAGGATGATTTCGAGGTGATCCTCGACACGTTTCATGATCGGACCAATGGCTACGTTTTCATTACGAACGTTGCGGGCGCGCGCTCAGACCGACAGGTGGCAAACGAAGGTCGCGAAGTGAACGCGAGCTGGGACGGCATGTGGTCGGTGAAGACGAATCGCGTTGCCGACGGCTGGGTTGTCGAAATGGAAATTCCGTTCAACACGCTTCGTTTCGATTTCGCGACGGCACCGAGCTGGGGCATCAACTTCGCGCGACGCATTCGGAGAAAGAACGAGATCGACTTCTGGTCGCCGGTTCCCCGCGCATTCGGCCTTGCTCGCGTGTCCCTCGCCGGCGAGCTGAGCGGTCTCTCTCACGACGGCGCGTCTCACGGTTTGCGCATAAAACCCTACGGAGCTACTCGATCGATTCGCGATATCGGCGGGCCCTCGTTCAAATCGACTTCCGATGCCGGGTTGGATCTGAAATACGGATTGACCGAAGGGCTCACGCTCGACGTCACGGTCAATCCGGATTTTGCGCAGGCGGAAGCGGACGAGCAAACGGTCAACCTCACGCAGTTCAGCGAGTTCTTTCCGGAGAAACGCGAATTCTTTCTCGAGAATTCGGGGATCTTCTACGTCGGCGATGCCGCCCGCAACACTCGTGTGAGCCCGAGTCTCACGTCTGATGAAGACATGGTGCTGTTCTTCAGCAGAAGAATCGGGTTGAGTCCCGATGGGCGTCAGCTCACCATCCCTGCCGGGGTTCGACTGACCGGCAACATCGACGGACTCAACATTGGCGTGTTGTCGATGAACACTCAGAAGACCTCAACTTCTCCAGGCAATCAGTACTCAGTCGTGCGCGCCAGGCGAAATCTCTTCACCGGAACCGACATCGGATTCATCCTCCTCGACCGCGAAGGCACGACTTCCGGCAGCGACTGGAATCGCGTCGCCGGAATCGACGGCAATGCAAGACTTCCCGGAAACTGGGATTGGAACAGCTACCTCGTCGCCAGCCGCAAGCCGGGCGTGAGCGGCGGTCAGTATACATATAGAAGTACGCTCAATCACGAGGGGAACTTCTTTCACGCAAAGGCCGGCGTGCTCGAAGTTGGCGACGGCTTCAGCGACGACCTCGGCTACTTCCGCCGGACTGACACACGAAAATACCTGATCGACACCGGTATTCGGCCGAGGCCGAAGTGGCTGGCGCCGATGCATGTGAGGGAGATGCATCCGCATATCGTCTGGGCGTATTACGAGAACCTCGACGGGACGATGACCGCGAAGAACCTTCACAGCGGATACACTTTCTTCTTCACCAATGGGAGCTACGCTGAGGCATCGGTGAACCCCAACTTTCAGCGAATCGTTTCGCCGTTCAGGATCGACAAGGCGATCGCTGCGATCCCGCCCGGCGGATACTCGTGGACGACGTATCAGCTCCGCGGAACGACAAATCAGAGCAGGCCCATTTCTCTCCAGTACACGCTGATCACGGGCGGCTTGTGGAGCGGCACGCAGGTAACGGAGCAGCTCGCCCTGGGAGTTCGGCCATCCGTGCATTTCAACGGCACGCTCGGCGTAAATCACACTGCCGCGAAGCTCGACAATCCCAAAGGCGATTTCGACGCGTTGCTGTGGACGGCGCGCGCGAATTATTCGTTCACGACCAACATGTTTCTCGATGCGCTGACGCAGTACGATCCGCGCGAGCATCTGTTCAACGCGAACATGCGCTTCAACCTGATCCACCATCCGTTGAGCGATCTGTTCGTGGTGGTCAACCACCAGCGCATCTCGACTCCGGATGCTCCGGATGTGAAGCCTGGCATAGGCGTGATCGTGAAATACACGCAGATGTTCTCTCTCTGACGACTTGTCCTGTCCGGGCCTGAATACGCAGGTGTTTATCAGATTGTGCAAGGGAAGCAGAGTCCAACGAGCGGTTTCGCATAAATGAGGACGGCCAAAGACATTTTGTAACAAATTCGTGCTGAATTTGCACAATCTGCTTGACACTTCTGCCCGATTGTTTCACTATGCGAAAGACACCGAATCCAGGGCTTCGCATGAAGTGCATCGTCGCAATCGTTCGCGCTGAACGGCTCGAGTTGGTCAAGGAAGCGCTCTTCCGCGTCGGCGTCACCGGCATGACACTCTGCCGAGTCAGCGGACATGGCGGCGAGCACGAAGTCGTCGAGCATTACCGCGGCTCCGCCGTCCTCCTTCAATTCCGCGAAAAAGTTCGCATCGAGATCGCGGTATCCGAGCCATTCGTCCAGCCGACTATCGACGCGATCTGTTCATCAGCGCGAACCGGAGAGGTCGGCGACGGAAAAATCTTCGTCACTCCGCTCGAGCGAGTTGTCCGCATTCGCACTGGCGAAGAAGACACAGAAGCGCTCACTCCCGTGACCGCAGACCTGGTACAGGCGCGCGCAATCGTTGTCGAGCGGGCAGCCGTCGCATGAGCACGACTCCCATCTCGGCCGGCGACACAGCGTGGCTGCTCGTCGCAACAGCTCTCGTTTTTCTCATGGTACCTGGGCTCGCCCTCTTCTACGGCGGACTCGTTCGCGCGCGAGCGGCATTGAACACGTTCATGATGAGCTTTGCGGCCGTCGCCGCTGTCTCCGTTGCATGGGTGCTCCTCGGTTACACGCTGGCCTTCGCTCCCGGCGGACCGCTCATCGGCGGATTTCAATGGGCCGGCATGCGCGACGTTGGAATCATGACCGCGGGTCCCTACGCGGCAACCGTTCCGCACATCGCATTCGCGACATTTCAGGCTCTCTTCGCCGGAATCGCCGCAGCGCTGATATCCGGCGCAATGGTCGAGCGAGTGAAGTTCCACGTTTACCTGCTGTTCGCAGTGCTGTGGACAATGCTCGTGTATGTACCGATCGCGCATTGGGTGTGGGGTGAGGGTGGATGGCTGCGCGACCTGGGCGCACTCGATTTCGCGGGCGGGACAGTCGTTCACATCAGCGCGGGAACGGCCGCACTCGTCGCCGCACTCATGCTGGGCAGACGGCGCTCCCTTGGCGCTGCTCCACTCGTACCGCATAACGTGCCGTTCACGCTCGTTGGTGCAGGCCTGTTGTGGGTTGGCTGGTTCGGATTCAATGCCGGCTCTGCTCTTTCCGCCGGACCTGTTGCGGCACTTGCCTTGACGACGACTCATGTCGCCGCGGCAAGCGCGCTGCTCGCGTGGATCATTCTCGATTTCGTTCGCACCGGACAAGCGACCGCAGTGGGCGCTGCAACTGGTGCAGTAGTCGGTCTCGTCGCGATCACTCCTGCCGCCGGCTACGTCACACCGCTGTCCGCGATCGCAATCGGCGCGCTCGGCGCCGGAGCCAGCTATGCCGCGATGCAGCTCCGCGTTCGCACCAGAATAGATGATGCCCTCGACGTTTTCGCTTGTCACGGCGTCGCCGGCATTGTCGGCGCGCTCCTGACCGGCGTGTTCGCAACAACCGCGGTGAACCCGGCGGGCGCGGATGGATTGCTCGCCGGAAATGCACGACTGCTTGGCGTGCAGTCGCTCGCTGTACTCGCAGTGATCGCGTTCACCGGAGGTCTGACGGCTCTGATCCTGTACCGTATCTCAGCATTTGGCTCGCTGCGCATTCCTGCGTGGGACGAGCTCGCCGGAGTGGATCAGAGTGAGCATGGCGAATACGCGTATCACGGAGACGACGGCACCGGCATAGCGGGCGGCGGTATTGGCCTGTCAGGCGGCGTACTCGTACCGATGATGCCGGAGGAAGCCCAGGAAAAGAACGCAGCTTGAAATCCCTTGCCGAGCCGGTTTCGCAAGGGTTGTACGACCCTTCCTTTGAGCACGACGCATGCGGAATGGGCTTCATCGCCCACCTTCGCGGGGAGCGTTCGCACGCCGTAGTTACAAACGCGTTGCGGCTTCTCGCGAATCTCGATCATCGCAGCGCCGTTGGAAGCGATGCTGGCTCGAGCGATGGATCCGGCATTCTGCTCCAGCTGCCGCACGCATTTTTGCGTTCGACGATGGCGAAACGCGGCATCGGCCTGCCGTCAGCTGGAAACTACGGCATCGGGATGTTCTTTCTCCCGCGCGATGAAGAATCACGCAATAACGTCGAGCGCGAAGTTGAAGCGATAGCACGCGCTAACGGGTGTCGCGCGCTTGCGTGGCGTCGCGTTCCCGTAAACGAGCATCAGATCGGCATGTCGGCCGAGAGGTCGCGTCCATGCATTCGACAGCTCTTCATTGTTCCTCAAGGCGTCGATCTCGACGTGCACGAAGCGTCCCGGTTCGAGCGCACGCTGTATGTAATTCGGCGGCTGATCGAGAAATCCGTTTCGTCGACATACATCGCCAGTCTCTCTTCGCGAACGATTGTCTATAAGGGACTGGTTCGTCCAACGCATCTCGCCCAGTTCTACACAGATCTTGCCGATCCACTCGTCGAGAGTGGACTTGCCGTCGTTCACTCGCGCTTCTCGACCAATACGTTCCCATCCTGGTCGCGGGCGCATCCGTACAGATATCTCTGTCACAACGGCGAGATCAACACGCTGCGCGGCAATCTTCGCTCGATGAGCATTCACGAAGAGCAGATGTCGTCGCCGCGGCTGCCTGATATCGGCGAGCTGTTTCCGTTGATCGACGAAGGTCAAAGCGATTCGGCTTCGCTCGACAATGCCCTCGAGCTGCTGGTGCAATCAGGGCGCTCGCTGCCGCACGCGATGATGATGCTGATCCCGGAAGCATGGGAAGCCGACACGACAATGTCGCCGAAGCGCCGTGCATTCTTCGAGTTCCACGCATCGATGATGGACGCATGGGATGGACCTGCGGCGGTTGCATTCACGGACGGCAGGCAGGTCGGCGCGGTGCTCGACCGAAATGGGCTTCGTCCTGGACGCTATGTGGTAACCGACGACGATTTCGTCATCCTTGCGTCGGAAGCTGGCGCATTTCCCGTCGCACCAGAAAACGTGCGAGCGAAGGGACGCTTGCGTCCCGGCGGCATTCTTCTCGTCAATACGACGCAAGGGCGCATCGTCGAAGGCGAAGAGCTCAAATCGGATCTCGATTCGCTGCACCCGTATCAGCGCTGGATTACTGAACAGCGAATTCCTCTTGTCGAGCGCGATCCGGATCAGACGCGCGAGCCCGATGAGGACTCGCTCGTGCAGATTCAAAAAGCGTTTGGCTACACGAGTGAAGAGCTTCGCATGGTTCTCTCACCGATGTACACGACAGGTGAAGAGCCGACTGGCTCGATGGGCAACGACACGCCGCTGGCCGCCTTGTCCGAGCGGCCGCAGCTCCTCTTTTCGTATTTCAGGCAACTGTTCGCGCAGGTTACCAACCCGGCGATCGATCCTATTCGAGAGCAGCTCGTGATGTCGCTCGGAATGAATCTTGGTCCGAAAGGCAATCTGCTCGATGCGACTCCCGAGCACGCGCGACAGGTTCGTCTCGAGCATCCGATTCTCACTACTTCGTCGTTCGACGCGCTCGCGGACACGTCGCTCAGACCGACGGTGCTTCCGACACTCTTTGACGCAGGTGCAGGAGTGTCCGGGCTGGAGAATGCGGTCAACGCGTTGTGCATTTCAGCAGAGACGGCGGCTCGATCAGGTTCCGGACTTCTGATCCTCAGCGACAAAGGTGTTGGAGCTGCCTCGGCGCCAATACCGTCGTTGCTCGCTGTAGCCGCTGTTCACAATCATTTGATAAGGGAGCGCATCCGCTCACGCGTGAGCATCGTCGTTGAGACCGGCGAAGCGAGAGACGTCACTCACGTTGCGCTTCTCATCGGGTTCGGTGCGAGTGCGGTCTATCCGTACCTCGCCCTCGACGCAGTATCCGATCTGGCACGTTGCGGCCTCGGACCGGCGCAGATGGATGCGGCGCAAGCGCGCTCGCTGTACACGAAAGCGCTGAACAAGGGTCTGCTCAAGGTGATGTCGAAGATGGGTATCTCGACATTGTCCAGCTACTGTGGCGCTCAGACCTTCGAAGCCATCGGCCTGTCACGCGATCTTGTGCAGCGACACTTCACCGGGACTGCAACGCGTATCGATGGACCTGGTCTCGACATTATTGCGACCGATACGCTGCGCCGTCATGCGCGCGCATTCCACACCGTCGATTCGGACGGTCGTCTGGATGTGGGTGGCAACTATCACTACCGCGCCGACGGCGAATCTCATCACTGGGATCCTCGCACCATATCGACGCTTCAGCATGCGACGAGGTCGGGCAGATACGAAACGTTCAAAGAATTCAGCAATGCCGCGAATGAAGCCAGCCGAACTGGCTGCACAGTTCGAGGCTTGCTCGAGTTTGTCGATCGGGAATCGATACCACTCGATGAAGTTGAACCGACATCGGAGATTGTCCGGCGTTTCGTCACAGGTGCGATGTCGTTCGGGTCGATAAGCAGAGAAGCGCACGAGACGATCGCGATCGCGATGAACCAGATTGGCGGGCGCAGCAATACTGGCGAAGGCGGAGAAGAAGCGGCGCGCTTTGGCACTGACCGGAACAGCGCCATCAAGCAGGTTGCATCGGGACGGTTCGGTGTTACGACCGAATATCTCGTGAGCGCGTCAGAGCTTCAGATAAAGATCGCGCAGGGAGCAAAGCCAGGCGAAGGCGGGCAGCTTCCAGGACACAAGGTCGACGAGACAATTGCGCGAACGCGATTCTCCACGCCGGGCGTGTCGCTTATCTCGCCACCGCCGCATCATGACATCTACTCGATCGAAGATCTCGCTCAGCTCGTCTACGATCTGAAGAACGTCAATCCGGCCGCAGCGATCTCAGTGAAGCTCGTTGCCGAAGCGGGAGTTGGTACAGTGGCCGTCGGTGTCGCCAAAGCGCACGCCGATCTGATCACTATCTCGGGCGATTCGGGAGGAACGGGCGCTTCCCCGCTCTCTTCCATCAAGCACGCCGGCATTCCCTGGGAAATCGGTTTGGCCGAAGCTCAGCAGACGCTTCTCTTGAACGGCCTGCGCGGACGCGTCCGGCTTCAGACCGATGGACAGCTCAAGACGGGGCGTGACGTCGTGATTGCCGCGCTGCTTGGCGCGGAAGAATTCGGCTTTGCGACTGCGCCGCTGATCGTGGAAGGATGCGTGATGATGCGAAAGTGTCATCTCAACACCTGTCCGGTCGGCATCGCGACTCAGGATCCGGTCCTCCGCGAGAAGTTCTCGGGTCGTCCCGAGCACCTCGTCAACTTCTTCTTCTTCGTCGCCGAAGAGGTTCGCGAGCTTATGTCTCAGCTCGGGTTCCACTCTATGAACGACATGATTGGTCGCGCCGATCTGCTGCGTCAGGTCGCGCATGGCGAGGATGCAAAGAGGCGATCTGTCGATTTGTCTGCACTGCTGCATATCGCTGAGCCGGCGTCCGTCGCAAGCCGCGAAGATCGTGGCCGCCGCAAAATGCGCGAGCAGGAACATGGACTCGAGAAGGCTCTTGATCATCAGCTGATTGCCCTGTCGGAGCCGGCGCTGACGCGTGGAGAACGCGTGAACGTTGATCTTCCAGTCACGAACGTGAACCGTGCCGTCGGCACGATGCTCTCCGGCGAAATCGCTCGACGGTTCGGACACGCTGGTCTTCCGGACGACTCGATCACCGTTCGCCTCAATGGCTCAGCAGGACAAAGCTTCGGTGCGTTCGCAGCAAAGGGCGTAACACTCGAGCTTCACGGCGAAGCGAACGACTATGTCGGCAAAGGCCTTTCCGGCGGCCGCCTCGTGATCCGTCATCCGAAGGGATCGAAGTTTCTTCCCAACGAGACTGTGTTGATCGGGAACACCGCGCTCTACGGCGCGACATGTGGCGAAGCGTTTTTCTGCGGAGTTGCCGGAGAGAGGTTCGCCGTTCGAAACAGCGGAGCCACCGCGGTCGTTGAAGGTGTCGGCGACCACGCGTGCGAATACATGACGGGAGGTACAGTCGTCGTACTCGGCCGCACCGGCCGCAACTTCGCGGCGGGCATGAGCGGCGGCCTCGCGTTCGTGCTCGACACCTCCCGCGACTTCGAGGCGAGATGCAACAAAGGTCTCGTCGAACTCTCGGCCGTCGCTGAAAATTCGGACGCAATGCTTCTGAAGGAGCTGCTCGAGAGACACGCGCGTCTTACCGGAAGTGCGCGCGCGCGTCACCTGCTGACGCGATGGGACACGGCCATGCACGAATTCACTCGCGTCATTCCCACTGAGTATCGGCGTGCACTGCGCGCGGCACGCGAGCAGCTCGAAGAGGCAGAACGTCGTGGCTGAGTCGAAGCTGGATGACGCGCGCGCGTTCGTCACGCTTCGCCGGGCCGCGCCGCAGCGCGAGCCTGTGGATGAACGGCTTCGACACTGGAAGGAATTCTACCAGCCGCTGCCCGAGACAGCTCTTCGCGAGCAGGGCGCCCGCTGCATGGATTGTGGAGTGCCGTTCTGTCACGGTGACACCGGCTGTCCAGTGCACAATGTGATTCCGGAATGGAATGAGCTCGTTCAAATCGGGAACTGGCACGAGGCGGTCGACTCGCTGCACGCCACCAACAACTTTCCCGAATTCACGGGTCGGCTTTGCCCTGCTCCCTGCGAATCCGCGTGCGTGCTCGGCATCATCGATCAGCCGGTTGCGATAAGAAATATCGAACAGGCAATCGCCGACCGCGGGTTTGAAGAGGGATGGATCGCCGCCCGGCCTCCGACGTTCGAATCAGGACATCGGGTCGCGGTCATCGGCTCCGGACCTGCCGGCCTGGCGGCTGCACAACAGCTTCGCCGGATGGGACATGCGGTGGACGTCTTCGAGAAATCGGATCGAATCGGCGGATTGCTGCGTTACGGAATCCCGGAGTTCAAACTCGAAAAGCGGGTCCTCGATCGCCGCATCGAACAGCTTCGTGCCGAAGGAGTGCGGTTCCACACGAATGCAAACGTCGGCGAATCGGTGAAAGTTGACGAGCTCAGGCGCATCTACGGCGCGATATGCGTCGCAATTGGCGCGGGCGTGCCGCGCGATCTGAAAGCGCCTGGCCGCATCCTTCTTGGAATCGACACGGCGATGAACTTTCTCGAACAGCAGAATCGACGGGATGCGGGAGACACAATCGATCCGCGCGAAGAGATCAATGCTCGCGGCAGGAATGTCGTCATCATCGGTGGAGGAGATACTGGATCGGACTGCGCCGGTACTTGCCTCCGACAAGGCGCAGCGAGTGTTCGTCAATTCGAGCTTCTGCCTGAGCCGCCGCATGACCGGTCGCCATCAACACCTTGGCCGATGTGGCCGATGCAACTGCGGAGTTCCCATGCTCACGAAGAGGGCACCGAGCGCGAGTGGTGCGTATCGACTACCGCATTTTCGGGCACGGCAGCACGCGTCGAGCGTTTGCACGCGGTGCGCGTCGCTCCTGATGAAACCGGACGCATGACTCCAGTCGCCGGTAGCGAATGGGTGATCGAAACAGACCTCGTCTTGCTTGCGATGGGATTCACTGGACCAGCGCGTGAAGGTCTGTTGTCGCAGCTCAAGTTAAAGCTCACAGACCGGTCGACCGTGCGAGTTGACGGCACACACAGCACCAGTGTGCCCGGTGTCTTTGCTGCGGGTGATGCCAGTCGAGGCGCGTCGCTGATTGTCTGGGCGATTCGCGAGGGACGCGATGTCGCGGCGAGAATCGATTCCTACCTGCGCGAGCTACCTGCTCGACTCGAGTAGATCCTTCAAAGCGGCCAGATCCTTCTCGGTCGCCTTTCGAATAGCTCTCGACATCATCGGCCCCGCGAATTTTGCGAAACCGGCTGGTGACCCACGATTCCGGAGCGTCATTCGGGTCGACTTGGGTGAGACTGCTTCCCAGGTATAGGTCGTTTCCATCGGAAATGGACCTTCGAACGCCTGCATCACCAGGCGCTCGAGCGGCTCGTATTCAACGATCTCGTAGGTGTACTCGATCTTCTTTCCGAGGAAGCGCGCAACGAACGCGATCTTCGATCCTAGGGCAACGCGATGCGACGTTTTCCATTCGACGCTTTCGATATTCGAATACCAACGCGGCGCGTTCGCGGGATTCGCGGCAAACTTCGCCACCTTGCCGCGCGGTTTGTCGATTACAGTCGACGCTTCTACATCAACTTTCACGACTGATATGACCCTGAGCGAGCAGTCAGCCCGCGGCGGCCACCTGGCCCTGCAAAAGGTCCGTGCAATGCGTCACAAGACTCGCCGTGTCGTATTCCGTTCCATCTTCCGCGCGCCACACGCAATCGACCAGGGAGCCGGTGATCGGAGTCAGCACAAGCTCCGAGACGAGCGTTGCACGCTCGGCTTTTCGATATGAGCTGCCGCCGCGAGAAACAACGCCGCGCCACACATTCACATGCAGCTCACCAAGCGTGTCGCGCGATCGCGAATCGAGAAACCACGACACGCTCACGGCGCCGCCCTGACCTTGAAGAACGCATCCGTTCGGCGTGCGATGCTGGTCTACCGGACCCTTGATCGCGTCGGCGCGCTTAAGAGCGCGTTCCGGCGCAAGCGCGTCCAACAATGCATTTACGTTGCGCAGCACGGCAGTTTTTTCTTTGGCCGACTGAGAGCTGCCCCACTGCAGAGCCGTGGGGGTTTCTGAATTTTCCATATGTCTGGTCTATAGGGAGGTGCACTCGTCTCATTGAGACGAGTGCCTTATAGAAATCTAATCGCCTTGCACGTGCAAAAGCGTCATTGGGAAGCGTTGTCACCGCCTCGAGGGCCTTAACTAGACGCCGACGATGTCCCCTTTCATGCCGCCAAGAGCCGTTAGCAGCTCCGATTTCTCTCGATCGGGCACCTTGAACTTGTCGAGACTCTTCGTGAGGTCCTCGACGAGCGCGTTGAAGTCTGCTTCAGTGATTTTCATGCCCGTGTGAGCATCCCGCATGGTCTTGCCTGTGTAAGTGCACGGGCCCCCGGTTGCCTGACAGACCTGGTCGACCAGCATCTGCTTCAAGTGCGGGATATCAGTCTTGGCAAATCGCGCGTTGATACGTTTGTCAGCCGCCACGTTTCCGACGAAGTCGCCGATCACAGCGGTGATGGCATCCTTGCCGCCTAACCGGGCATAAAGCGAGCTGTCGGCGGACGTGCTTTCCGCGGCGGCCGAGGTATCGACGGCCACCTCAGGCGCCTTTGACTTGTCGCACCCTGCGAGCGCGATCGCGCACACGGCGAGTGCAGTAATCTGAACTGAGCGATAGCGTTGCATATCGACCTCGTGGGTGAGAGAACAATATGAGACGGCGCGCATCCGTAACCCTTCAGATTTGGAGCGGCTTTGGGCCGGGCGCAAGATGCGCGTTGCAAGCCGTGGGTTTTATGTTTGCCCGTGCTCGTTGTTCGGATCGCGCAGCCTCGCCGCGAGTATCTGCACGCGCTCATCGAGGCGCGGGTGAGCGACAATGTCGAAATGCTCCAGGACTTTGGCCGACGTTATTTCGCGATCGGCCTCGAGGTCTGAGGCGACCTCTCGAGCGAGCTGAGGCCATTCCGCGACTACGATCGGCCCCGGTGGCCATCCATGATTGCGCGCGTGGACCCACCCATCCCAGAAGGTGAGGGCAATGTGCAGCTTCCCCAGCTCCGGAGCCGTGCCCGAGGGAAAGCGATGCTCGACTGCGTCGAAGCGGCGCCCAACTGCATCGTATTGCCCGGCATCGTGGGCCTCGGTGTCCTTCCGAAGCTGCGCGACCAGAACATCGCGCGCCTCTGTGTAGCTCATCATGTTGGACGTAAGCGATGTCCTCGGTGCGGGTTGCGAAAGCGTCCGACAAATATCGGCGACCGACGCAACTGGCGCGAATGCGATGTTCGGCCACACCTTTGGCGACCCCCACAAACGAGAATCTCCAGTTGTTGAACACCGCGCTTCATGCAATGCTGTGGTTTACAACACCGCTGCTGCAGGAATCTGTCGTAAAGGGATTGCCCCGCCTGCCACTACCCCGGCCTGTCGCAAATGCGCCGATGGCGGTTGTAAATCAGAATCGGACACCCGCAGGCACTCTCGGAAGAAAGATTCTTTCACTCGACCTCGACATCGTCGAAGCGGCCTACCGGCCCGAAGGCACAGATGATCCGGTCGTGCGGATACTCGCGCTGGCTGAGCGAGGGAAGACACCTCAGGTACCCGGGCCACTCCTCCGCGCACCAGTGGGTACCACTGTACGCCTGAGCCTGCACAACCGATCCGATTCCGCAGTGATGATGAGCGGGTTCAGACAATCGCTCAAGGCTGAAGACGACACCCTTCATCTTGCTGCCGGTGCGACGCGACAAATCACGTTCACGCTCGATTCCGTCGGCACGTTCTTCTACTGGGGAGCATTGAAGGGCCTTGGCAGCT
>JBDTNA010000046.1:0-12827 GCA_039933985.1 Gemmatimonadales bacterium
CGGCGGATATGACGCCGGCACCTACCAGAACCGCCTCGCAAACGGACTTCCCGACAGCCTCAAGCTCTCATCGGACCAGCAGACCGCCATTCGCGCCCTCATCACCGCGTTCGAGACTTCGACAAAGGCCGATCGCGATGCGCTTCAGTCGATTCTTCGTCGGGCCAGGGAAGGCGGACGAGCATCAGCCCCCGGAATTCTCGCTGAGGCCGCGGCGATCATTGCCCGGCTTCAGGCTGCCGAAACGAAGCTCAAGTCCGATATCGATACGATTCTGACGGCCGACCAGAGAGCGTGGCTCGCATCGCATACGCCGAGGAATTGTCGGCCGGAAAGATTCCCGGCGCTGACAGATGCACAGAAGGCGCAGATCTCCGCTCTCGAACAGGCCTTCCAGGACAAGAACAAGGCAGATCTCGATGCAGTGAAAGCGGCATTCGACTCGGCCAAGGGTAAGTCCAGGGAAGAGGCCGAGAGGATTCTCCAGGGAACAGCCGCCGCTCGTGCACGACTCGAAGCCGCAAGAAAAGCGCTTCGTGAGTCGATCGTCGGCCTCCTCACCGCCGAACAGAAAGCCTCAGGCTGCCTCCCACTCGGCTAATCATTCCATTGCAAGGAAAAGGAAAGGGGCGGCCCAATCGGCCGCCTCTTTCGCGTTCTGGCAGCGGTCTTTCGCACGGAGTATGTTGGCGCACCTGGATGCTCACGACGATGCGAACCAGACTCTCACGTAAAGCTGAAATGACTCGATGGATTTCTGGCGGATTTCTGCTCGTCGCCGCACTTGGATGCGCGAGCACAACTGTCGCGCAAAAACCCGCTGCTGCTCCTCGTCCGGCGCCAGTTCGCGCTGACACCGCGACCCTCCATCACAAGCTCGACTCGATTGCGGCTGCACACCGTGGCGTGGTGGGATACAGCGTCATCGATATCGAGAACAACGTTCGATTCAACAGGCGCGGCGACGAGACATTTCCGACGGCCAGCCTGATCAAGGTTCCGATCCTCGTGACCGTCTACGATCTGGTCGCGAAAGGGCAACTGTCTCTGGATGATCCGCTTTCAGTTCTCAGGATCGACCAGGTGCCGGGGTCCGGAATCATTCAGTATCTGCACAACGGAGTGATCCTCACGGTGCAGGACGCCGCCTGGTTGATGACGACGATCAGCGACAATACGGCAACCAACCTTCTGCTCGATCGGATCATCATCCGAACCGTCTGGAACAAGATGGATTCGCTCGGACTTCATAACACGAAGGTTCATTCGAAGTCGTTCAGGCGAAGCGCAAGCATCGCGATGGACAGCTCGGTGAAGTACGGTCTTGGAGTAACGACTCCAAATGAAATGGCGAAGCTTTTCGAGCTGATGGCCCTCGGAAAAGCAGTAAATCCGAAATCGGATTCCGTGATGCTCGACATTCTCGAGCACAACGAGAATAGCGAGAAGCTCCAGCGCTTCGTGTATGGCGTGAGAGCGGCGCACAAGAGCGGCGAGGGCGATCAGGTCCGAGTGGAGTGCTCCCTCTATTACTTGCGGAATCGCATTGTCGCCTGCGTACTGACGAAGGAGAACGTAGACCAGCGATATGCTATCGATGCCGAAGCGCATCTCACGATCGCCCGGATGGGCGAAGCCATCGTGAACGCCTGGGGAGGCATTCCGAAGACCCCGTAGCGCGATCGTTACCTCTTCTTTGCGAGAATAGTTCCTCGGCACGTCGCCGCTCCACAGCTGCACGGAAATTTTTTCTTCGCCGCCGGCGTGTGCCGCTCATCGAGAACGTACGCGTAGTCGTACGCCAGCTCCTCGCCGGGCTCGACGTCGCGAATCGTCTCGATCCAGATGCGGGAATCCTCGATTACCGCGTCGCAGTTGGGGTCGCACGAGTGATTGATGAACCTCGCGTCGTTTCCGTCCACTGCCGCGTCGATCACGATGTCATCGTCGATCGCGAACAGACACGTGTGATGTCTGGCCTCCTCCCCATCCGGATACCGGGCATCGGCCTCGGCAGGAGTTAGCCGCTGACCAGCGTATTCGATAAGCCGGGTACCTGACGGAATGCGCCGGGTAGCGAATGCCCCGAGTCCCTGAATTGGCGAACGTCGTATCTCGAAGGTCACAGCGTTTTCAGGGTCTGTCGATTCCGTATATGAGAACCGGCATCCCGAGCAACTCTGTTTCCCCCTCGACCTTTTCCCCCAGCTTTTCTGCTACACGACGCGAAGGCGTATTGTCAGGATGGATCAGGCTGATGACGTGACTCTTGTCCAGATCCTTGAACGCGTAATCCAGCAGTCGCGTTGCCGCCTCTGACGCCAGGCCTTTCCCCTGATAGGACGGAGCGATCGTCCATCCAAGCTCGAAACCCGGCCATCCCTGGGGATTCGAAAACCCGACCCGCCCAATGTATTCCCCCGACTCCTTGTCCTCGGCCGCGAAGTATCCGTAGCCGCGGAGATCCCAATGGCCGACCAGAAATGCCATGTGCCGCCAGGCCTCGATCCGGTTCTGCGTCTTCCCGCCGAGGTATTGCATCACGTTGAAATCGGCCGCGAGCTTCTCATAGGCTGGAAAGTCAGTCTCCCGAAATTCCCTCAGGATCAGGCGGTCCGTTTCTATCACCGGAATTTTCATCTTAAGGGCAGTCTCCGTAAAAACGATATTTGTTGTATCTTTATATCGTTCTTCTCACGTGAGTCGTTATGAGCCTTCAAAAAGAGATCAAGCAGCGCAAGCCGTTCGGCAGCCTCGAGCAGGAGGTCGTGCTCAACGTGATGCGGACCGCCGGAGCGCTGCGGCAGGACACTACTGAGGTTCTCAAGCCGTTCGACCTTTCCGCCCCTCAGTATAATGTGCTCCGAATTCTTCGCGGAGCAGAGGATGAAGGTCTCCCCTGCAGCGACGTGGGGGACAGGCTGGTAAGTCGCGACCCTGATGTGACGCGGTTGCTCGACCGGCTCGAGAAGCGAGGCCTGATCAACCGAGGCAGATCATCGACCGACCGGCGGGTGGTCACGGCGACCATTACCAAAAAGGGCATCGAGCTGGCGAACGAGCTCGACGCCCCGATTACCGAAATGCACGCGACCCAATTGGGTCATATGAAAAAGAAGGAGATGAAAAAATTGGTTGGCCTTTTGGAAAAACTGCGAGGCGAATAGGGGCACCGTAGGCCGCAGGTAACCCGTAGACCGAAGTCCGTAGTTAGTCCGCACGCCGGAGTCCGGAGTCGACCAGCCTACGCCTCGCTTCGAATTCGAAGCTTGATGCCCCACGGATCACTGGCCTCGATGAACCCATCGGCATGTGTCACATCGACACCGGCGGATTCGAGGCTCTGACCCGCCCCTTCAGCACTCGTCCTGTCCGGGAGGATCAGCTCCCAATCGATGAGGCGCGCGTCGTCATCCGTTGCAACGGGCGATCCTTCGGCCCATGTGTTGACGCCGACATGGTGGTGGTATCCGCCGGCAGACATGAACAGAGCGCCGGGATAGCTCCATACGATCTTGGCGAGACCAAGACCGCCGTGGTAGAAATCGGCTGCCGGACCAATGTCACCGACATAGAAATGGACATGCCCGATCTTCGTTCCCGCCGGCATGCCGTCCCATTTCGTTCCGCCGGCTGAGGCAATCAGGTTTTGGACGTCCAGCGGATTCGATGCCATCGTGAGCTGCCGGTTGACCGCCTGCCAGCTCTCTCGCGGCCGATCCGCGTAGACCTCGATGCCGAGACCGTCGGGATCCGTCAGGTACACTGCCTCGCTCACCAGGTGATCCGACATTCCCGCATAGACGCCAATCTCGGACAGGTGCGCGACAAACTGGCCGAGTGACGCCCGGTCGGGCAGCAGAACCGCGAAGTGATAGAGCCCGAGCAAGCCACGTCTCGGAACAGCTCGAGCGTCCTTCCGCTCCTTAAGCTCGAGGATCGAATCGCCTCCACCAGTCGGGACGAGCGACGCGAAACCGTCGGAGCGCTCCCGGACATCGAGGCCGAGCACCTTCTGGTAGTAGGCGATCGACCGGTCGATATCGGCTACCTGCAGCCGAATTCGCCCGATGCGGGTTGCATCCGGCAACCTGTAACCCGGTGGTGAAATGCCTACGTCTTCGGCCATCTGATTCTCCTTAGGTGCGCGAGGCGGATCCCCGTCCACCGATCATCCGGTCGATTGCAAAGGCACCCGGTCCACCGATCGCCAGCGCCAGTGCCGAAGCCAGGTTCATCAGCACGAATTCGACTCCCTTGGGAACAAAGAATCCCGTGTGAAAGAAGAAGATCGCACCTGCCATGTCGAGCGCCAGAAGGACGCCAATGGGCCTCGTGAAAAGACCGGCCGCGAAGGCCAGGCCTCCGGCCAGCTCCAGCGTCGACACGAGGATGGCCGAGATGCCAGGAAGCGGAACGCCGAGGCCGGTGAAGAATCCGGTGACTCCCTCGATGTGCATCGTGAAGAACTTCTGGTACCCGTGCGCCGCGAATACGAGGCCTGTCACGATACGCAGAATGCCCAGGCCAATCTCCGTCTGTCGCTGGGTCGCAAAACGAGCTGACATAAAAATCCTCGAGTTGGTGGTCCTTGGGACAATAGTCGTTGCAACAACTATTGTCAAATCGGCGCCGTGTTTCAAACGCTAACCAGCTGAGAGCTAAGTGTTGCTAACAGCTAAGAGCAGGCGAAGCCCCCGCCGTATGCTCAGTCATGGCAGGCGTGATTCCTGCCCCTCCGGGACCCGCAAATGACACGCCCGGACCTCCTCCAAACCACCGAGAAAGGACTCTACTGCACGGCCGGGGATTTCTATATCGATCCCTGGATGCCAGTCGATCGCGCCTTCATCACCCACGCCCACGGCGACCACGCACGCTGGGGATCGATCGCCTACGCATGCTCTGCCGAATCCGTACGCGTGCTCAGAACCCGCATGGGACCGGACGCACCAATCACCGGCTATCCGTGGGGCGAAACGATCGACCTGAATGGCGTCCGCATCTCGTTCCACCCCGCCGGCCACATACTCGGCTCCGCCCAGATTCGCGTCGAGCACCAGGGCGAGACCTGGGTCGTCTCGGGCGATTACAAAACAGAGCCTGATCCGACCTGCACCCCGTTCGAGCCAGTCCGCTGCAATGTCTTCATCACCGAGTCGACTTTCGGGCTGCCGATCTATCGCTGGGAAACGCAGTCGAAGACCTTCGCCGACATCGCTACCTGGTGGAAATCCAATCGCGAGGCCGGCCTCGCATCTGTGGTCTTTGCCTACGCGCTCGGCAAGGCACAACGCATTCTTGCGGGCCTGGCCCCGCTGGCCGAGGGCGAATTCTACACGCACGGAGCGGTCGAGCGATTGAACCGCGATTACCGCGACGGCGGCGTCGCCCTTCCTGCAACCACATACGCTGCATCTGTAACTCGCGGCCACAAGTGGGCGGGCGCGATGATCATCGCACCACCGTCCGCCGCTGGGTCCACCTGGCTGCGCCGGTTCGGCGGTGCTTCCACGGCCTTCGCTTCGGGATGGATGCGAGTGCGTGGAGCTCGGCGGAGACGGTCAGTCGATCGCGGTTTTGTGGTTTCCGATCACGTGGACTGGCCAGCTCTGATGCGAGCAATCGATGACACGGGAGCAGAGCGAATTCTCGTAACGCATGGGTACCGTGATCCGGTAGTTCGGTTTCTTCGTGAACGCGGGCTCGAGGCAGAATCGCTGGCGAGCAGATGGGAGGGCGAAGGCGAAAGCGAGCTAGAGGCCGATGCAGTGCCTGACGACGAGTCGGTGCCCGAATGAAATCGTTCGCGCGACTCTTTTCGGAGATCGATTCGACTACACGCACGACTGAAAAGGTCGACGCGATGAGCCGCTACTTCGCTGCCGCCGATCCGGCGGACGCTGCGTGGGCGGTGTATTTCCTGAGCGGCGCCAGACCGAAGAGACTCGTTCCTGTCCGGCGTCTCGCGGCGTGGGCAATGGAAGAGTCCGCGGTTCCGGACTGGCTCTTCGAGGAATCGTATCACGCCGTTGGAGACTTGGCCGAGACGATTGCGTTGCTGCTTCCGGAGCGGGCGGAGTCGTCTGACACTCCGCTGCATGTCTGGGTCGAGCAGAAGCTGTTGCCAATCGGTGGCGCGGCCGATGAGGCGCAGCAGCGAATTGTCCTCGACGCCTGGCGGTCGCTTGGCGGGGTCGAGCGGTTTGTGTGGAACAAGCTGATCACCGGAAGCTTTCGGGTTGGTGTGTCGCAATCGCTTCTCGTTCGAGCCCTTTCGCGTGCGAGCGCAGTTCCCGAATCGACCATCTCGCATCGCATGACGGGAGATTGGAAACCGACTCGCGAGTCGTATCTCACTCTCGTCGCCGAAGGAACCGAGGCTCCGCCCGTTTCGAATCCTTATCCGTTCTATCTCGCCTATCCTCTCGAAACCGAGCTCGAGGAGCTCGGCGGCGTCGGAGAGTGGCAGGCCGAATGGAAGTGGGACGGGATCAGGTCGCAGCTCATCAGGCGGGAAGGCGCGTCGTATCTATGGTCGCGGGGCGATGAGCTGATAACCGAACGATTTCCCGAAGTGATCTCTGCGTCGGAGTGGCTTCCCGACGGAACGGTGATCGACGGAGAGATCCTGCCGTGGCGCGAAGGAAAGCCGCTTCCGTTTGCACAGCTTCAGCGACGTATCGGGCGAAAGAATCTGAGCGCGAAGATTCGGGCTGAAGTTCCGATTGTGATTCTCGCGTACGATCTCCTCGAGCTCGGCGGCGAAGATCTTCGCCAGCATCCGCTGTCATATCGCCGGGAGCGATTGGCCGAGTTGGTCGAGAGCTCGCAGGCCGAGTCGCGGATTCTTCTTTCGCCGGTTGTCGAGGCAGGGTCGTGGGATGACATCCGCGCAGCGAAGGATCGTGCGCGCGCATTGGGATCAGAAGGTCTGATGCTCAAGCGACTCGATGCACCCTATGGCGTGGGACGTCGGAAAGGCGGTTGGTGGAAATGGAAGCTCGAGCCATACACCGTCGATGCGGTGATGATCTACGCGCAGCCTGGTCACGGGCGACGCGCGTTGCTTCACACGGACTACACATTTGCAGTGCGTGATGGAGAAGAGCTCATCCCATTTGCAAAAGCGTACTCCGGACTGACCGATGCGGAGATTCGCGAGCTCGATTCGTGGATACGCAGAAACACGGTGGAGAAATTCGGACCCGTGCGATCGGTAAAACCCGAGCAGGTGTTCGAGCTCGGCTTCGAGGGCATTCAATCCTCTCCTCGGCATAAATCCGGAATCGCGGTGCGATTTCCGCGGATTCTTCGCTGGCGAAAAGACAAGCCAGCGAGCGAGGCCGATACGATCGATACGCTCCGTACACTTCTCAAGTCAGCGGAAAGCGGCGGAACCGAAGCGGTCGGCGACTGAGCGGGGTGATTTTGTCTGAATCAACGCTCGGTCCGGCGGAGAAGTGGTTCGAGTCGCGAGGCTGGAAGCCATTCGAGTTTCAGAGAGAGGTGTGGCTCGCGTATCAGGCCGGGGAGAGCGGACTCATCCACGCCGCAACTGGAACTGGAAAAACTCTGGCCGCGTGGTGGGGGCCGTTGCTCGAGTATCTGGATGAATCGAACGAGATAGAGAGAACCGGCGCCAGGCGACGACTCAGGCGAAGTGCCGCAGCGCCGCTTCGAGTTCTGTGGATCACTCCTCTTCGTGCACTGGCTGGAGATACTGCTGAGGCATTGAGCGCTCCGGTCGCGCAGCTCGAGCTGCCGTGGACCGTCGAGACTCGAACGGGAGACACGACTGCGACGTCCCGCTCGCGGCAGAGCAAACGGCTGCCGACCGCCCTCGTCACTACGCCTGAAAGCCTGTCGCTGCTGCTGTCCCGTCAGAATGCATCGGATCAGTTCGCCGATTTGCGCGTTGTTGTCGTCGATGAATGGCACGAGCTGATGGGAACGAAACGCGGAGTGCAAACCGAGCTCGCGCTCGCTCGGCTTCGCGGAATCTGTCCTGGCCTTCGCACGTGGGGGTTGTCCGCAACCATTGGAAATATCGGTGAGGCAAGGCGAACGCTCCTCGGCAGAGGATCCGGAACGTCAAGAATCGTTCGCGGAGTCGAGCCGAAAGAGATCGTGGTCGATTCGCTGATCCCTCCGGTCATCGAGCGATTTCCATGGGCAGGACATCTCGGCACGCAGATGGTTCCACAGGTTGTCGAAGCAATCGAGGAAGGAGAGACTGCGATCGTCTTCACGAACACGAGATCGCAGACGGAGATCTGGTACCAGGCGATTCTTGCGCAGCGTCCGGAGTGGGCGGGAAGCATCGCGCTCCATCACGGCTCGCTCGACAGGAAGACGAGAGACTGGGTCGAGGAGGGTCTTCGCACCGCGAATCTGAGATGTGTTGTCGCGACATCGAGCCTCGATCTGGGTGTCGATTTCTTGCCCGTCGATCGCGTGCTTCAAATCGGAAGTCCGAAGGGAATCGCGCGACTCACTCAGCGTGCGGGGCGCAGCGGACACCGTCCCGGCGCAGTGAGCCGGGTCACGTGTGTGCCGACACACACGCTCGAGCTGCTCGAGGTCGCGGCGGGGAGGGACGGAGTCGAAGCCGGGGCGATCGAGTCGCGATATCCCGTTACGCGGCCCCTCGATGTTCTCGCGCAGCATATCGTCACGATCGCGGTCGGAGAAGGATTCGTTCCGAGTGAGCTTCTCGAGGAAGTTAGAAGTACGGAGGCTTACGCCGATCTACCCGAAGATGAGTGGGAATGGGTGCTGAGCTTTGTCAGCAACGGCGGCGAAGCGCTCAAGGGTTATCCCGAGTACTCGAAGGTCGTCACCGACACTGACGGCAGATGGCGCGTCGAGGATTCGACAATTGCGCGGCGGCACCGGATGTCGATCGGCACCATCGTCAGCGACGCGCACATCGCCGTCCAGTATCTCCGCGGCAGACGACTCGGCTCAGTCGAAGAATCCTTCATCGCGCGGCTGAAGCAGGGTGATCGGTTTGTATTTGCAGGCACGCCGCTCGAATTCGTGCGCGTGCGTGACATGGTCGCGTGGGTGCGCCGAGCGCCGAATGTGACGGGGGCGATTCCACGATGGATGGGCAGCAGGCTTCCTCTTTCCGGAGAGCTCGCGGCGGCACTGAGGGCGAGGCTGGGGGAAGCTGCGGCTGGGAATTTCCGCGGACCGGAGATGGAAGCGCTTCGCCCGATATTCGATGTACAGTCCCGATGGTCGAAAATTCCCGGACCGGATGAATTTCTGATCGAACGGGTTCAGACGCGCGAAGGATTTCATCTCTACTTCTTTCCGTTCGAAGGCCGCCTCGTACATGAGGGACTGGCTGCGCTATTCGCGTGGAGGATCTCGCAGATCAGGCCGATATCCTTCGCGATGGCGTCGAACGACTACGGATTCGAGCTTTTGTCCCCTGATGAAGCGCCGATCGAGGATGCACTCGCGGCGGGTCTTCTGGATCCATCCAATCTCATCGACGACATACCCGCTTCACTGAACGCGACCGAGATGGCAAGACGACAATTCAGGGAGATAGCGCGCGTGGCAGGACTGGTCTTCCCGGGATTCCCGCGGTCAGGCAAGAGTGCGAGGCAGCTTCAGGCGTCCAGCGGATTGTTCTTCGACGTCTTCAAGAGGTACGACGCCGGCAACATGCTGCTCTCGCAGGCGCACCGTGAAGTGCTCGAGCGTCAACTCGAGCGGACGCGCTTGGGCCACACACTTCAGCGCCTGTCTGCGGCGCGGGTCGTGATCACGAACCCAAAGCGAACTCCTCCACTGGCCTTTCCACTGCTGATCGATCGGACACGCGATCGCGTATCGTCGGAGAAATTGTCGGATCGGATCAAGCGGATGCAGCGAGCTCTCGAACGGGCAGCCGGATGACGGGCGAGTATGGCGGCGGCATCGAGATCGATCTCCGCGGCGAGCGGATCACGCTCCTTCCCGAACGAGCCGCGTACTGGCACGGCGCGTCGACACTCCTGGTTGCAGATCCGCACTGGGGTAAAGCCGCGACGTTTCGCGCCAGCGGAATTCCTGTACCATCAGGCACCACACGCGATGCCCTGGATCGACTGACTTCCGCGGTCAATCGAACGTCCGCGACGCGCGTCGTTTTCCTCGGCGACCTCCTCCACGCGAAAAAAGGTCGTTCCAACGACTTGTTTTCCGCGCTGGCGGCCTGGCGCAAGGAAAACGAAGCCGTCGATGTGGTTATGGTGCGGGGAAATCACGACCGCCGTGCAGGGGATCCGCCGGCGGAGCTCGGCTTCGACTGCGTAGACGCGCCGCTCCCTTCGGGGCCCTTCATATTAGCCCACCACCCAACGACTGATCCGGCAGGCTATGTGATCGCCGGCCACGTGCACCCAGGCATTCGCCTCTATGGACGAGGCGGCGAGCGCGCCCGCCTGCCGTGCTTCTTCATCGGTAAGGAAACCGCAATCCTCCCGGCCTTTGGAGACTTCACGGGCCTGGCTGATTTCGAGCCTGCGGAGGGTACTACGGTTTACGCGGTGGCAGAGGATCGGGTGATCCAGGTGTAAAAAAACGCCCGGAGCATCAAGCCCCGGGCGCCTTCCGTTTGAAGCAGGTCTATTTCTTAACCATCGCCTGAATCGCCGCCGGCGGAGCGATCTTGACGCCAACACCGTCGGATACCGCAACGCTTGAAATCGTCACGATCTGCTGCTGTCCCATCAGCTCCTGGACATTCTTCGTTGCAACAGAGAAATCACCGAACTTCTTGTAATCGCTGAGCAGCGAGACGACCGGGATATCTCCCATTGCCGTCTTCTGCGTGCTCTTCGAAGCGACGATCAGCCCCGACGACGCGCTGAAGCAGTCGTAGCTCTCGCGATTCGCCTTCGATACGAACTTCACCAGGTAGCAGCGCTCTGAATTCATCGTCGTATCGGCGACGGTCTGCAGCGTCGTGAACATGTCCGGCTGGCGCGACATAACCCGGCGATCGGCGCCGTCCTTCATCTCATCCAGCTCCTTGCCGGACAGCACCCGCGGGCCCTGCATCGGATCGACCGCCCAGGCCGTGGTTCCGTCAAAGCCGACCGTAACCTCTCCCATGCCTGGGATGGTTGTGACCATGCTCATCTGGTTCTGCGCCACCTGAGTCATCTCGAACGTCGCGTTCATTCCCGCGGCCGGCATCGACATGGCGCCGTTGGTGATGATCGCCTTTGCATTGACGAAGGCGGGAGCACCCACGGCTGCCGAATACTTCGCAACCAGTGACGCGGCGGACGGAAGGCTCGGGTTCTGCGCGCTCGCGACCGAAGCGGCGGCTGCCATCGGCAGCACCACGGCGGCCATGCGGAGCATTGAATTTCGGATCATGATTTCTCTCTGAATACAGGTTTGAGTAAACAAGCTAAGCGTAGTGACCCACCCGCCCACTCTTTTTTAGTGAGATGAGCTCGGCCCGTGAGCGGAACAGGTCGTTATCCAGCGCATCGCCGCCTCGAGCGCCGTATCCCTGCCATTCTTCAATGCCTCGTCCGATAACAGGACGATCTCGTCGGGCACAACGCCAGCACCCTCCACCCGCTTGCCGTCCGGATCGGTGAAGTCCGCGACCGCGTGAACGAATACGTCTCCCGAGGGCAGACGTTCCATCAACGCCGGAAGTGCCGCGCCCGCGCTCCTCTCGCCGAACACGCGCGCTCGCCCTATCCGCTGCATTCCCGTCGCAAATATCTCGGAGGTGCTGGCCGTCATCGGATCGACAAGAATCGCGAGCGGGCCCGCGTATGGCGCCCGTTGGGAACCATCATCCCGCGATCGGCGCGGATTGATCGCGAACCTGAGCGTCACCTGTCGCGTGCGCATGGTGCCGAGGGAGAGGGTGGAATCGACGAAGTATCCGCCGAATCCCATAACCATCGCCCCAACGCCACCCGGATTTCCCCGCAGATCGATCACGACCCCAGAGCAGGTTCTCACGCTATCAACCGCGCGCTCGAGATCCTTTCCCAATGCAGGTAGCCAGATGTTGAACGCGATGACTCCAATGCAATCCGACCCACCAGGAGAGGGCATTTTCGCCACGCGCACCAGGCCAGCAATCGGCGGGAGATTTCCGAATTGCGACACAAGCCCCGGAGCCGGAATCCCCACGAGACTCTTAATCATTCGCGGATTGACCAGCTCTATCGCGACAGTGTCGCCTACAGCTGGCGACAGTGGACTGTTCAGACCGTGAAGTAAATCCGCAAGCGCACGCTGTCGCGCCTTTTCGGGCATCGCCTTCATCTTGAGAATCTCTCGATCGACCTGCTTCTTCCCAACGCGACTCACGACCTGACCCGGAACCAGACCAGCTACAGCTCCCGGACTTCCGGGCTCGACACGCCAGATCACGACGTGATCGCCCAACATGCGCAGCGAAACCCCAGTGGTTCCACGCCCATCGGCCGAGCTCGACTGCGGCTCATCACCGGCGATGCTCGCCGGAATGATGTAGAAATGCGAATCGGGAATCGTGGCGAGCGTTTCCTTCATCAACGCATCGAGATCGCTCCGCCGCAAAGTCGCAGCTGCCTTTGGTCGGAGTGAATAACGGACCCTCATCCACCTATTCGATACGAAAGCCGTGTCCACATACGTTTGACTGACCTTGCTCCAGATGCTGTCGAACGTCGCGAGCGCCAGGCCCCGAGGCAGGGCAGCGTCACGATTCCTGGATGTCGATTGAACCGAGCTCGCGCACGCAACAACTCCGATCGCCATCACGGCAACCGGTAAAGTCTTCAGGATTGTTATTGATCGAGTTGCCCGCA
>JBDTNA010000047.1:0-12689 GCA_039933985.1 Gemmatimonadales bacterium
GACATGTGGATAATCTGCCTTCAGTGCGTCGCATTTGCAGCGACGGCTCCAACTTTCAAAGGGTCAGAGCGGTTGATCGGGCAAAAAAAGTGGCCGGCTCCCTGAGAGAGCCGGCCACTCGATCATCGGAATTCCGCGGTCAGCGCTGTCCGTCGATTCCGAAGTTTCCGTCTTCCTGTCCGCTCACGCCTTCCGGAGTCGGGCCTTCAGGCGGAATCCACGGCTCGGCTTCCTCGATCGCCGCCAGAATGTCGTGGGTGCCGCCGGCGTCTTCATCCTCGAGCAGCGTAATGTCCGCGAGCCCGTCCTTCAGAATGTCATTCTCTATCGCCTCGGGGCTTTGCGCGCGCATGAGCTCGTCCACAACCATTTCGTTGTCGATCTCGGTAAGACCCGTGAGATCAGTCACTATGTGGTCGATGATGCGGAGCTCTTCTTCCGTTCCCACCCGGCCGTCCAGTCGAACCTTGCCATCGTTCACGTTCACGGTGACGTCAGTGAAATCGATGGTCTTCTGTGAAGCGAGTGCAGCGAGTATGTACGCCCTGAGCTCGCCGTCGCTCATGTTCTGGATATCGTCGGTGTTGTCGTAGTCGTCAGCCATTCATCCTCCCGAAAAGGCAAAGTGGCGCGACTTGCGCCGATTTTACCGGAAGAGGAGGTACGATGCTCCGAGGGTGAGGCCGAAGTTTCTCTTCCAGAAGTTCTTTGCCTGCTTCGTGTCCAGGACGGTTGTGTTGTCAGCTGTCAAACCGTAGTACGCCGTCGGGTACTTGATCTGATAGATGTATGTACCCGCATCCGCACGCAGCTGAAACCGTCCGCCCGGAACGATTCGCAGGCCACCGGCCAGTGAAAGGGCAAATGTGGTGCCCAGGTTGAACGGGTCGTTGTCGTCCTGCTTGTCGAGATCTGAGGCCAGGCCGACGCCGGTGTAGATGACCGGAACGACGCCGTGCCAGCTCCGCTGGCCGGTGAGATTGAGCGACAGCCCTACATCGGCGACATAGATCGGCCACGCCTGTATTCCGAGATCCCGCGTCGCCTTTGGAAGCGATGGATCGACGACCTTCCGCTCACTGTTAACCCGGGCAATGCGCGCAACAAGCTGCGCGGGGCCGCCGACAGTTACCTCGTAACGAATGCCACCCATCGGACCGCTGCGTGGCGCAACGCCGGCGGGATCCTTTGCTGCAAAGAAATATCCGCCGAACGCCGTCGCTTCCTGCTTGAACTCAAGATCGCGGTAAGGACTCTTCGGAGGTGGGTAGCCGACATCCACCTGAGCTGCGACAGGAGCGGCACAAAGAACGAATGTCAACGCAAACAACACCTGCTTCATTTCAAATCTCCAAGACTGGCGCCAGTCATCTCCGGCGGCTGCTCTATGCCCATCATCCGTAATATAGTAGGGCCAACATCGCACAACGCTCCGCCACCGCGCAGCGACGCTATGCCGTCATCTCCGACAATCACGAAGGGAACCGGGCTCGTCGTATGAGCCGTATGTGGCCCTCCAGTTTGCGGATCGACCATCATCTCGGCGTTGCCATGATCAGCGGTGATCAACAGTCGCGTTCCCGATTTTTCCGCCGAGCGCAGCACCCTGGCCAGACACTCGTCAACGGTTTGCACAGCGGCGATCGTCGCTTCGATCGATCCGCTGTGTCCGACCATATCAGCGTTGGCGTAGTTGCACAGAATGAAATCGTGCGACTTCGCTTCGATCGACTTGCACAGAACATCGGTGATTCCCGGCGCGCTCATCTCAGGCATCAAGTCGTATGTCGCGACCTTTTGACTGGGAATGAGAATGCGCTCCTCGCCGGGACATGCCGCTTCGCGCCCTCCGTTAAAGAAGTAAGTCACATGCGGGTACTTCTCGGTTTCCGCCGTCTTCAACATCGTGCGCCCTTCTCCCGAAAGAACCTCAGCGACGATTCTCGCCATCGATTGCGGCTCGAAGGCGACCGGAACGTCGAACGTCTTGTCGTACGACGTCAGCGTAACGACAGTGACCCTGGGGCGGGACGAAACATCGAAACCCGTAAATGCCGGATCGATCAGTGTCTGAACGATCTGCCGCATTCGGTCCGATCTGTAGTTGAAGCACGCGACGACGTCTCCATCGCGAATTTGAGCGAGTGGCTTGCCATCCTTCACGATCGCTGCGGGAAGAATGAACTCGTCGGTTACGCCGGCATCGTACGACGCGCGAATGACAGCAAGAGGATCCGTCGCCGACGGACCCGATCCATCGACGACGGCCCGGTAGGCGAGCTCGGTGCGCGGCCAGCGGCGATCGCGATCCATCGCGTAGTAGCGGCCGCAAACGCTCGCGACCACTATCTCGGTGTCCCCACCCGCCTTCGTCTTGATGAAAGCCAGAAGCCGTTCCATGTAGCCGAGTCCGGATCGGGGCATCGTGTCGCGGCCGTCCGTGAATGCATGGATCGCAACTTTCGGAACGCGCTCACGAACGGCGAGGTCGATGAGGGCGTACAGATGATCGTCGATCGCGTGCACTCCTCCGGCGCCGAGCAGTCCGAGAACGTGAAGGGTGCCGCGCTGTTTCTTCGCCTGATCGCAGGCTCCGACAAGCGCCCTGTTGCTGAAGAAGCTTCGGTCGGCTATCGCAGATGAGATGCGAACCAGGTCCTGCATCACAACGCGGCCAGCGCCCAGGTTCAGGTGTCCGACTTCGCTGTTGCCCATCTGGCCTTCGGGGAGGCCAACGCGCTTGCCCGACGCCTCGAGCAGAGTTCGCGCGGGATGCTTCCAGATCGCATCCCAGGTCGGAGTTTCGGCGAGCGCAATGGCGTTGCCTTCCTTCGATTCCCTGTATCCCCAGCCATCCAGAACTATGAGAGCGACGGGTCGCGACGTATCCCCGGCCATATTTGCCCGCTGAGTGTAAGAGTGTACGTTAGACGCCAGCTACAAAAATCGAAAATCACAGTTGGGAGTTGTGAGAAGCTCAGATCAGAGTTTCGAGAGGGAATTTACGCCAGCCACGAGCTACATGTACCGTCTGATCGCTACCATTGCCGCGGCATCCGTGATCTCTGTTTCCGCTGCGTTGTCCCAGGAAACGCCGACCTATATCGCAACCAAAGCGACCATTGTTCGAACCGCGCCCGTCACGGGCACGCCGGCCACGCCGGCGGTCGGACAGATCGCACAGGGCGCACCGGTCGAAGTCATTGCCCGTGACAAGGAATGGGTGAGAATCCGACTCGAGGGATGGGTTCGCGAATCCGATCTAGTCGTTGCCGACACAACGCTTCGTGCCTTGAGCGCCGCCGATATCCGGGCCAATCCAGCCGCTGCGCTCGGCAAGCTCGTGCGATGGGAGGTGGAAATCGTCGCGCTTCAAATGGCAGATGCCTTGCGTACAGGACTGCAGAAGGGCGAGCACTACTTCCTTGCGCTGGGACCAGGCCCGGAGAAAACGCTCGTGTACATTGCTGTGCCACCTGGCCTGCTCGCGAATGCGCGGAGTCTTCCGCCTCTCGCTCAGGTCATTGTTACCGCACGCGTGCGAAATGGACGAAGTGAACCGGCAGGTGTTCCGATACTCGACCTTCAAAGTCTTACCCGAAAATAATGGCAAGAGACCCGGATATTACTCCGTCCGCCACCGACGACGAAAAGAGCGACCGGCGCGATCCCGCGGGCGGACGCACCGGCGATCGCAGGCGATTCAAGGATTTCCGCCGCGCATATCCGGGCTTTGTTTTTACGCTTCTGATCGGACTGATCGCGATGCTCGCGATCGACGGATTCCTGATGATGAAGCGAAGGTCATACGAAGCCGAAGTCAGTCGCCTTCGAGGAAACATGAGCGATCAGGAGCGCGCGAAGACCGACGCGATTGTCGCGGCTGAACACAACAAGGCGCAAATCGCGATCGAGCTCGCGCGCCGTCAGGCAAAGCTCGCGGAAAAACTGCATTTGTCTGTTGCGATAGACAGCGGGAAGATCTATCTC
The DNA here is from genome assembly GCA_039933985.1 of Gemmatimonadales bacterium. Lineage (GTDB taxonomy): Bacteria > Gemmatimonadota > Gemmatimonadetes > Gemmatimonadales > Gemmatimonadaceae > UBA4720. The sequence goes on from JBDTNA010000047.1 coordinate 3,991, forward strand.
GAGCGCGAAGGCGCGGTCCTGCGCGAGATGGCAGTTGCGTTCGGCCCTGAAACCAGGTCGGGACCGGATTCAATTCCGGTAGTCATTCCGCGGGGCGAGACGTCGATTGCGAAGGCGACTGCCGACGGAATCACGCTGGACGGCGGGACGATCATTGCGCCGAGTGATGCGGCGTCGCTCGCGCAGGATACGAGTCCAATTCCGCCTGGCTCGGTGCGAATAAGCCGGAACGATCTCAAGGCGATTCTACCCGATCTCAATGTCGGGATGCGGGTATACTTCTACTGACTCTCCCAATGCGATACGTCGCATTTTCTACTGAGGTGCTTCGATGGGATTCGCAAACAGTCTGACACATGGCGGCAAATGGGTCTGGGGAACGTTGCTCGCGTTCACCGCGGCAGCATCGGCCAGCGCAATGCTCGTCAACAAGACCGCGGTGCTCCGTTACGAACGCGACGTCAATCGCATGGTTTTCAACGACAATCTGGGCGTCCTCGAAGAGGTGAAGGGAAAGCTCGGATCAACTGAAGACAGTCTCAGCAAGCTCGCGTCGGCCAGCCCGATCGTTTCAGCCGATCAGCCGTACATCGTTGTCAGCATCGCCGAGAATCAGATCTGGTACAAGCGCGGTAACGAGGTGCTGTTCAACACGCAGGTCGCGACGGGAAGCGGAAAGGTGATGGTCGGCGGACCCGGCGGAAGAGAGTACAAATTCGAGACACCGCGTGGACGGCTGACTGTGCAGGAAAAAGAGGTCGATCCGGCGTGGGTTCCACCGGATTGGCATTTCCAGGAGCAGGCGAACAAGAAGGGCCTCGGCCTGGCCAGGATGACGCGTTCAACACAGATCCCGACCGGCGACGGCGGGGTGGTGAAGATCAGCGGGTCGGAGGTGGTGAAGGCTTACCCGGACGGGCGGCAGGTTCCGCTCGAGGCGACCGACGGGCGTGAAATCGTTGTAAATGGGAATATCGTGGTGCCGCCGTTCGGGACCAACCAGCGTCGGTACAAGGGAGTGCTGGGAACCCGCCGCCTCGTCCTCGGGGATGGCTACGGCATTCACGGGACGAACGTCCCGGAGAGCATCGGCCGGTCAGTCAGCCACGGCTGCGTCAGGCTCAGGAACGAGGATATCGAAAAGCTGTTCGACATGGTCGCGGTCGGCACTCCGGTGTACATCTACTGATCCGCTGCCCGCTGCCCGCTGCCGGCAGCGGGTAGCGGAAAACAGGTAGCGGGTAACTTCTTTTACACTAGGTTGTAAGGATGGCCCTCCCCATTTCCGGCCGGCAGCTAACCCTGCCGGACGAGTCTTTTTATCGCCATAAGCGTCCCGCGTTCATCGTCACGCTCGGACTGATTGTCATCGCGACCGTTGGGGCCGTTCAGTTCATCCGTCCACTCCCCGGCTTTGCGACGAAGCCGTTTGGCACTTTCCTCTCCAGGAACCTCCCGATCGCCTCACCCTCCGCATCCGCTTTCGGCGCAAGCGGGGGGGTGCTTCTCAAGTTCGCGATGCCGGGGCAGTCGGTCGAATATCCGCTCGATGTGCACGGCGACCCGACCGCTCTTTCATACAGCTGGGTTCGCGTTGGAGACAGCACGACTGTCGAGCCGCCGAGGCCACTGCTTGGCGCTCAGGTCATAACGCCGGCAAAGGCCGGGTTCTATCGGCTCGCGCTGGTGCGCGGCGAGAAGCAGCGCATCGTCTCGGGCCTCACGGTCGCGGTGCTGGTTCCGTTCAAGGAGAAGGAGGGCGCGATGCTCAAGGGGTATCGCATCGGGACCTATCTCGCTGAAAGGATCTCGGGCAACCAGGAGCCGCCGGAAGGGTTCCTCGAGATCACGGAGAGCGATGTTGACCTCGCGATCAGCAAGCATCTGAAGGTCGGCGATTTTCTGAACCACGACCGCCAGGAAACGTGGCCGCGCTATGCCGCCGTGAGTCCAAGGCTTCTCGACAAGCTCGAGCTCGTGATCTCGGAGCTGGCTCGCTGGCATGGCGGAACGACTGAAGACGTGCAGCTCGCTCTCGACGTTCACTCAGGTTTCCGCGCGCCCGATCACAATCGCCGGATTCGTCGCGCTGCGCGAGACAGTCAGCATCAGTATGGAGATGCAGCCGACGTTGCGATCGACGCCAACGGAGACGGCAAATACACTGCGATGGACAGCAGAATGGTCGGGCTCGCCGTCGAGATCGTGGAACTCAAGCATCCCGATCTCGTAGGGGGACTTGGCATCTACACAAGCGGGCATTCGCGCACTACGTACGTGCACATCGATGCTCGCGGAAAGCGCGCCCGCTGGCGGGGCTGACGCCCGAGGGAGGAGCAACGTGAACGACATTCTCCGCGACCGTCTCATGCGGAAGCTGGATCTCATGCCTGATGACAAGCTCAATCAGGTGCTCGACTACATAGAGTTCATCGACTCGAAGTACGCGCCTCGCAATGCGCCCGCGCCGAGTCCGTTGACGCGATTCGCCGAAGGCGTGGAAAGCACGCTTCGGGCAGGAAAAATGTCGGCCGGCGCGATCTCCGGAACGATGAACATCATGAACAAGGCGGTCGGCGCGATCACCGACGTCGCGAATGCTGGCAAGTCTGTTGCAAGTGGCATCATGGACGCGGCTAGCGGCAGCGCGTCTGCACCGGCTCAACCACCTGTGAATCCCCCGGCCCCACGCGGTGGACCGCATGAGCTGGGAAGCCAGCTACCGCACACCCCAGAGGAAGACGGAAAGTGACCACAGCGAAGAAGAGGACCACTTCGGCAGCGGGCAGGCGTCCGCGCAAGCTTCCTGAAGACGTCCAGGTCGATGGCGTGCCGCGCACGGGACAGAAGCGGACAGTGATGGGCACAATCAGCGAGCTGCCGAATTTCCTTCGCCTGCTTTACGGCCTGCTCACCGACAATCGCGTGAATTCGGTAGACAAGCTGGTTGTCGCGGGAGCGATCGCCTACATCCTTCTGCCGATCGACGTCATCCCCGACTTCATTCCCTTTCTGGGAGAAGTTGACGATGTCTTTCTTCTCATTCTCGCTCTGCAGCGATTGATCGGAAATGCGGGGAGATCGGTGATTCAGGCATACTGGGCAGGCGATCCGGCGGACCTTACAGCGATGAATCTCGAGAAGGTGCTTGCCGCTTGTGCTTTCTTCCTTCCGCGGCGGATGCGGAGACGGCTGAGGGCGATCGGGAGACTCTAGGGAGGCTGGACTGGGAATGGCCCTTTCCTTACATTCAGCTATGGCAACCACAACTCGTCCGACTTCGAGGCCCGCTCAACCGGCAGCATCCGGCGGCGGGCCTTCGCGTATGCGCGAACAGGAGCCGGCGGTGCGCGGGATCGACCGTGTTCGTGAGGACATCGTTCTCACTTTCGACGACGTTCTCCTCACGCCTAGACACTCGGTCGTAATCCCACGCGACGTCAGCACTGCGACGCGCTTCACGCGAAAAATCAGTCTCAACGTTCCGTTCGCCTCGGCCGCGATGGATACCGTAACGGAATCCGAGATGGCGATGGCAATGGCCCGCGCCGGCGGAATCGGCGTGATTCACAAGAACATGTCGATCGACCGGCAGGCAGCGGAAATCGACCGGGTGAAGAGATCGGAAAGCGGCATCATTCTCAATCCGATCACGCTGTCCCCCGACGCAACTGTTCGTGAAGCGGTGGCGCTGATGTCGAAATTCCACATCTCCGGCGTGCCGATCGTCGATCGCGACGGCAATCTCGTCGGCATCATCACCAATCGCGATCTGCAGTTCGAGCGTAATCTCGATCAACCGCTCCGGCAGGCGATGACTTCGGAAGGTCTCGTTACCGCGCCCGTTGGAACAACGCTCGATGAGGCCGAGCGAATACTTGGCAAGCATCGGATCGAGAAGCTGCCGGTGGTCGATGAGAACGGCGTGCTCAAGGGTTTGATCACCGTGCGCGACATTCACAAGCGCCGCGAGTTCCCGAACGCAAACAAGGATGAGCGCGGACGGCTGCGGGTTGCTGCGGCAATCGGCGCATCGAATTTCATGGAACGCGCACGAGCTCTTGTCGACGCCGGCGTTGACGTACTCGTGATCGACACCGCGCATGGCCACAGCGAAGGTGTTCTGCGAGCCACCGCTGAAGCGCGCGACGCTTTTCCGGATGTGCAGCTCGTCGCCGGAAACATTGCGACACGCGAGGGAGCTCGGGCTCTTGTCGAGCGCGGCGTCGATGCAGTGAAGGTTGGCGTCGGGCCGGGATCGATCTGCACGACGCGCGTCGTAACAGGTGTCGGTGTTCCGCAGCTTACCGCAGTGTTCGATGCTGTCGAAGGCGCCGGCGATATCCCCGTGATTGCTGATGGCGGAATCAAATACTCGGGAGATATCGTCAAGGCGATTGCGGCCGGTGCATCGAGCGTAATGATGGGATCGATGCTGGCGGGAACCGAGGAAAGTCCAGGCGAATCACTTCTGATGGAAGGACGCCGCTTCAAGACGATTCGCGGAATGGGAAGCATGGCCGCAATGCAGGACGGCAGCGCCGACCGCTACTTCCAGGAAGGAGAGATGTCGCCGAAGAAGCTGGTTCCCGAAGGGATCGAAGGTCGGGTTCCGTACAAGGGGCCGGTGAGCGACGTGATCTTCCAGATGGTCGGAGGCCTGCGCGCGGGAATGGGTTACGTTGGCTGCGCGGACATCGACCAGTTGCGACACGATGCGCAATTCGTTCGCATCACCGCGGCCGGACTTCGCGAGTCACATCCGCACGACGTGGTCATCACGAGAGAAGCGCCGAACTACTCGGCGTGAGTTTGTAAGCAAATTCTGATGCTTTTGAGGGGCGGTTTTGCTTGACAACGCTTGTTGTCAGGGCGCAACTTCTCCCCGCTTTCCATTGGTAGCAGACACTCAGCCGCAGCCAGGCGGGCTCGAAGACCCGCCGGCCCGTAGTTCGTTTCACATACCGCCGGTTTTCCCGGAGACTCTCGAATGGGTATTTGGTCTAAGAAAAGTGTAGCCGTGCTGCAGGCAGAAGCAGCCGGAGAGGACACCGAACATTCACTAAGACGGGCGCTCGGCGCGTTGAACCTGACGACGCTGGGAATCGGCGCCATCATCGGCGCCGGAATCTTCGTGCTCACCGGTACTGCCGCAGCGCAGTATGCCGGACCTGCGATCGTTTACTCGTTCATCCTCGCCGGACTTGGCTGTCTGTTCGCCGGACTGTGCTACGCCGAGTTCGCCGCGATGATTCCGATCGCCGGCAGCGCGTATACCTATGGATACGCCACGCTCGGCGAGCTGACCGCATGGATCATCGGGTGGGACCTTATTCTCGAGTATCTGTTCGGCGCCGCGACTGTCGCGGTCGGCTGGTCGGGATACTTCTCAGCTTTCATGAACGAGCTCGGCTTCAGAATTCCGGTGCAGTACACCGGAGCCCCGCTCGATGTGTTGGGTACGCACGATCTCGTTGCATCGAAGATCTGCTACGACCCATCGACGAACGATGTCGTAAAGGTTGCCGTCGACGGAGTTTGCGACACGACCAAATACGCGGTGACGCACGGTGTGATCAACGTTCCGGCGATGATTCTGGTGGGCCTGATGACCATTCTGCTTGTCATTGGTATCAAGGAATCGGCGCGCTTCAACAACGTCATCGTCATCGTGAAGATGGCGATCGTGCTGCTGGTCATCGGATTCGGCTTCATGTACGTGAACTCCGACAACTGGCATCCGTTCGTTCCCGAGAACACCGGCACGTTCGGCCAATACGGCTGGAGCGGAATCGTGCGTGGCGCCGCGGTGATCTTCTTCGCCTATATCGGGTTCGACGCTGTGTCCACAGCGGCGCAGGAAGCGAAGAACCCGCAGCGGGACATGCCGATCGGAATTCTCGGATCACTCGCCATTTGTACCGTGTTGTACATCCTCATGGCGCTCGTCATGACGGGTCTCACGAGCTACAAGAACCTGAACGTTCCGCACCCGGTGTTCGTCGCGATCGAAGCGGCAGGACCGGCGCTCGCGTGGCTCAGGCCGATCATCAACATCGGCGCGATAGCAGGCCTCGCGTCTGTTGTACTCGTGATGCTGATGGCACAGCCTCGAATTTTCTACTCGATGGCGCGCGACGGACTGCTGCCGCCGGTGTTCGGCAAGATCCACCCGAAGTTCAAGACGCCGTACATCACGACGATTTTGACAGGCGTGGTTTGCGCGATCATCGCTGGCCTGTTTCCGATCGGCCTGCTCGGAGAGCTGGTATCGATCGGTACGCTACTCGCATTCGTCATCGTTTCCGCCGGAATCATCGTGCTCCGCAGCAAGAGTCCCGACCTTCCGCGGCCGTTCCGCACTCCGCTCGTCCCGATCGTTCCGATTATGGCGATCCTCATCTGCGGTTACATGATGTTCAGCCTGCCGGGTGATACCTGGATCCGTCTGATCGTGTGGCTCATTCTTGGCCTGCTGATCTACTTCGTCTACGGAAAGTCGCACTCACGCATCGGTAATTCGGCGGCGAGTGGTTGATCTATTAACCGTATCGAAAGCCAGGCAGGAAGCGATAGAGCGTCTCGCGCGGGAGTTCCGCGCGGGACGCTCTGTCGTTCTGTCCACACACATCAACGCCGACGGAGACGGGTGCGGATCAGAGTGTGCGTTGTCGAGAATTCTGACGACGCTCGGGATGACGGTGCAGATCGTCAATCCGACCGCGTGGCCTGACACGTTCGAGTTTCTTCGCGGCGACGATGTAATCGATGCGACGGCGGCAGGTCCAGCCGCACTGAAGAAGGCGGATCTCCTGATTGTCGTGGACATCAGCGATGTGAAGCGTCTTGGTGTGCTGGCCGACACCGTTCGCGGCCTGAAGGTGCCGAAGCTGGTGATCGATCATCACATCCCGAGTGATGAGCCTCCGGGGAACGACATTCTTGCCGACACGTCAGCATGCGCGACGGGCGAGCTGATCTACGACCTGGCAGTTACGCTCGGCGTCGAGATCACGCCGCAAATCGCTGTCGGGTTGTACGTGGCGATCCTGACGGACACTGGCGGGTTCAGATTCGCCAACACATCGGCGCGCTGCCTCGCGATCGCGTCTCAGCTGCTCGCTGCCGGTGTAGAGCCAGAGGAGATGTATCGTCGCCTGTATGCGTCTCACCCCATTGGCCGCCTGCATTTGCTGCGTGATGCGCTGGCGACGCTCGAAGTCGATCCGGCGTACGGCATCTCATGGATTTCAGTCGCGGCTGGAGCTGCTGAGGAATACGGATTGAAGTCGGAGGACCTCGAGGGTCTCGCCGAGCATCCGAGGTCCGTCGGCGGAACGAGGATGGCGATTTTCTTTCGCGACCTCGGTCACGGAAAGATCAAAGTTTCTTTCCGAAGCACGGGTGACGTAAACGTGAACGAGTTTGCGCGCCGATTCGGTGGGGGAGGACACGCTCGCGCATCCGGGGCGTTGATTCCCGGTTCGATCGACGATGTGCGGGATTCGGTTGTGAATGCTGCACGGGAATTCGTGGGCTCTGTTTCGGCATAGAAATGAAATCACACGAAACAGAGTCCAAAAAAACAAAACCCAAGAACAAAACCCAAAGAACAAAACCCAAAAGAACACTGCCCTGTAACGATGTAGAGCGGATAAGACGGATATAGAACGGACAACAACAAGAAATTGTTGGATTGCTTTATCCGCTCTACATCCGCGTGATCCGCTCCACATCGTTACAGGGCAGTGTTCTTTTGGGTTGTGTGTTCACCCCTATCTGTCTAGTCGAAATACAAACAGCTGCTGAACGAGTTGGGGTACTGCGTGAGATCCGATTCGCGCTGCCGAGAATCGCATTTTGGGAATTGCCCGCCGCACTGATGCCGCGAAGAGATCGTTAGTCGCGGACAGGATCCTGACTGATTCAACAACACCCCGACCTGATTCATCGACAATGAACAGCGCGACGACCTCACCTTGTACGCCGGCAGAACGAAGAGCTCCTGGATAGTCCGGCTGAGCACCTCTCAACGCGGAGACCGGCACCTCGACTTCATTCGACGTGTAGGCACGACGTCCATCGGATGGGCCAGATACTCCGGATGTGTCGGTTGAATTCGAAGCAGGGCCACTCGGTTCGCTGAAGTCGGCCTTGGTGACTGTCCCGAGAGGAATGTTCACGGCCGGGATCACAGACGGGATGTCGACCGAAACTGCGACGTTCGGCAGTGTACTGGTCTGCGCTGGCGAATGTGGTAACCGCACCTGTCTGATTGTCATCTGAGGCTTCGGTGGAGCCACCCAAACGATCTTCGTTGGCTTCTCCCGCTCGGTCGCGGCAGGCGCTCCGGTGGCCGTGGCGAATGCCGCGATGACTATGAGAACTCCATGCACCGTCACGCTCGCGGCGGTGACGGCCTGATTCCGCTCCTTCTTCGTTCTCGACTCCAGCAGTGTGCTCAGCATGGTACCTCCCTGGTTGCCCATAGCTACTGCAAAGGAGACGTATCACGCCATGCCGTTTGACACGATTCACCAATTCGTAATCTCAATCGACAACTCCGGTTAATCGCGCGCTCATCGGGTCTTAACAAATGGCTCCCGGAAGCGTTGCAGCCCCGGGCCGGTGATCGTCGTTATGTGGATGAGACTCGAGCCAATTGGAGGGCGACCGCCTTCCGGAAGCCCACCCGTCAT
>JBDTNA010000048.1:0-12613 GCA_039933985.1 Gemmatimonadales bacterium
CAACCGTTCCGGATTTCCAGCGCGACTTTGCATCCGCTCAGCAGATGGCGGGCACCTACGGTCTTCTGAGAACGGCGCTCCAGGCCGGCACGAGGCTCGGTCCAGCCGCGCTCGCTGCGACTTTCACGAACACGATGCAGGACGGTTATCGCGATCACTCCGACAGCCGTCGCACACTCGTGAACGCGACGATCACGTCGCCGCTGGGTGAAACGACCGACCTTGGCGTTTACATGACGGTTGCGAATGATCTCTTTCACATTCCGGGTCCGCTGACGTTTGCCGAAGCGACGTCTACTCCGCGGCAGGCGAATGCGACCTATGCAACGCGCGATGAGCGGCGGTGGAATCGGGTTGGAAGAAATCGGAGTTTCCCTGCGTCACTCGCTCACGGAAAACAACTCCGTTTCCGGACTCGTCTACGCCAATCCGAAAGTTCTTCAGCGATCAGAGCGGGCCACGTTCCGCGACTTCAACCGCTACCACCTCGGCGGCAACCTCATCTATCGGGCGGGTTACGATCTGACTGCTGACGTTTCAGCCAACACGACAATCGGGGCAGACCGCGCGTATCAGAACGGGACGATCCTCTTCTACTCGCTGACGGCGGCAGGAACGCGCGGCACAGAGCTACGCGACAACAAGGGTGAAGGCGCGATCAATACCGGCGTCTTTGCGCAGCAGGAATTCCGCATCGGAGAACACCTCGGGGTCGACCTCGGCGCGCGATGGGACGAGATCAGATATGACTACAGGAGCTTCATCAATCCGAAGCTCAACGATGCAAGGAGCTTCTCGCGGGTCTCACCGAAGATCGGCGTGAATTATCGCGTGTCGCCAACGCACAGCTTTTATGCAAATCTCGGTGGTGGTGTCGAAGCTCCGGCGGGGAATGAGACCGATCCAGCATCGACGTTCGGTCAGGATACAGTTACGGCGATCAACCCGCTGCTCGATCCGATTCGCTCGACGACGTACGAAGTCGGCACGAAGCACGTGATGCCGTTTGCCGGAAATCTGTTCTCGGCATTCTCGTATGACCTCGCGCTGTATCACACGAACGTGACGAATGAGATCGTTCCTTATCGTGGCGGCCGTTTCTACTTTACCGCTGGCAAAGTTCGTCGTCAGGGAGCAGAGATCGGCGCAGCCCTCCTCGGCGCAAGCGACCTGGAGCTCAATGGCAGCCTGACGATGTCGCACAACGAGTACATCGACTACACAGTTGACTCGGTGCACTACGGACGCGCGGGCAAGTCGGCGGACTATGCAGGCAATGATGTAGCAGGCGTGCCCTCGCTCTTCTACGCATTGAGCGCGGGAAGAAGCATCAGCGAAGCGATTCCGCTGCGTCTTCAGCTCAGCATGCGCGGAGTCGGCGACTACTTCGTCGATGACGCGAACGGCGTCGAAGTACCGGCGTACCATACGTTCGGGGCAACGCTTTCAACCTCGAATGGAATCAATGTCGGAGGAGTTTCGCTCAAGGCATTCCTGTCCGTCGAGAATCTCGCCGACAAGCGATTCATTGGATCGGCGTTCGTGAACCCGGACGTCGTGAATGGCGTACCGGTCGCGTTCGAGCCGGGTGCGGGACGCACATTCCTGTTCTCGGTTTCCATCGGGCCGCCGAACAGGTAGGCGTTGACCGGCAGCAAACAAATTATTGACGTGCCCCTCCGTTGCGGGGGCACGTTACGCTTTATACCATAGGCAGAAGGGGCCAATTATGAGCTCATTGCCGAGAAGTTACCGAGCTGCATATTGGGCGCGCATCGTCACGATGCTCGTCGTGGCCGCGGCAACTCCTGTCACCAGGGCTCTTGCTCAGTCGTTGAGCGGAACGACCGTGATCGGACAGTCTTCGATCGTCGTCGCATACGTTACCGATACCGCCGGCCGCCCATTGTCCGGCGCTGAAATACAGGTGGTCGGAACGTCACTACGCGGAACGAGTGATGATCTTGGGCGGATCGCCCTCGTTGCCGTGCCTGCCGGAAAAGCTATTCTGCGAGTTCGACGATTGGGCTATGCCGAGCTCATCATTCCGATCGTCGTCACGCCGGGCGTGGTTCCTGATGCGCGCTATCGCCTCACGCCGATCGCTTCGGACTTGAAGAAGGTCGTTGTGCGTGCGAGTGAGCTCAAGCCCGACCGATACGAGGGCACCGGAAAGTTCGACGAGTTCTACAGGCGGAGGGCGTCGGGCAACGGAACGTTCCTCACGCGCGAGATCATCGACGCTCGCAATCCACAAAAGTCGGAAGATCTGTTGCGCATGGTCACGGGAGTGCGAATCCGCTATCGCGGCAGCGTCCCGTTCGTGCAGTTTCTGCGGTGTGATCGCGTGAACGTGTACGTGGATGGAATCCGGAGCCAGGATCCCTTCCGCGATCTCTTTTCAATGAGCCCGCTGGACATCGAGGCGATCGAAGTCTATCACGGAATCGCGACGGTACCGCCGGAGTTCTCCCCGCAGCCTAACGACTGTGCCGCCATTGTTGTGTGGACGCGCTGGCACGGCGGGGGCTGACGACAACGCTGTTAGAAGACTTTCAGATTGATATAGCGCCTCGGATTTCGCTTCACATCGACGAGAACCGAATCCATATGCGCAATCAGAGATCGGATATCGTTGTATGCGCCCGGGTCGTTCATCGCGAGACCGATTGAACCCGTCCCTGAGTTCACCTTCGTGATGATGGAATCGAGCTTCGCGCTCGTCTGCTTGAAGTCCGCGCTCAGCACCGCCAGGTTCGCGCTCGTAGCGCGGAAATTCACCAGCGTCGAGTCGATCTTCGCCGAATCAACCCCCGACGTCGCGCGCCTCAACGACGCCTGAGTCGCGGTCAGCTGCCTGTTCTGCTCGGCCGCAATTACACTGAATTCCGTGACGAGCCGGTTCATGTTCGCGACAAGCTGATTCGACGAACCCAGAGTCTTTCGCAGATCCGCCACACCGCCTGCTGCCACGAGCTCTTTCTGCAACGCAGTGGTGATTGCATTCACAGAGGTGGCGATTGAGTCCGCTTTGCTCGTGAGCTGCGCGATTCCTGGTGACGATGGACCAACGGGAATCGTGTCGCCCTTTGGAATCGACAGCGGATTCGGAGCTTTGGGCGTCAGCGCGATCGCCATGTCGCCGAAGATTCCGTTTGGGACCACTGTCGCCGTCGTTCCCTGCGGAACCTTATACTGCTTTCCGACGCGGAACGTCGTCAGCACAGTCCCATCCTGTCGCAGCTCTACTTCGTCGACGTAGCCGACGTTCACACCGGCGAGCAGGACCGGTTGACCCTGCTTGAGACCGGATGACCATGGGAACTTCGCGTAGAGGGGATATCCCTTCGAAAGACCGCCGCGCGCAAGCCAGAGCGATCCGACGATCGCAACAATGACGGCGAGCGCCATGACGATTCCAACGAGTACGTCGTCGCGTTTCTTCATGCCTGTAGGTAGGGTGCGAGCAGGAGTGCGGTGAGCGCGTCGAGAACGAGAATCGCCACCGATGTTATGACTACGGCTTGTGCAGTGCTGCGACCGACGCCTTCAGCGCCGGCAGTCGTGTTGTAACCCTCATAGGAGCAGAAGAACGCAATCGCTCCGCCGAAGATTGTCGCCTTAATGATACTGTAGATGATCTGGAACGGAGCGAATGCAAGCCGCAGTCCCTCTGAGAATGCAGCCGCTGACACGTCGGTTGCGACGATCGCCGTAACGAACGCGGTCCCGACGCCGATTGCATTTGCCAGAATCGTGAGCATCGGCACCATGATGAGCGCCGCGAGCAAACGCGGCACGACTAGGTACGCGATCGGATCGTATGCGAGCGTCTCCAATGCATCGATCTGCTCGGTCACCCTCATCGTACCGATCTCGGCTGTGATGCGCGCGCCGACACGTCCCGTCAAAACGAGTCCCGTCAGAAGCGGCCCGAGCTCGAGAATGATGGACTGTCGCGAAATGAGTCCGACGACCGATAGCTGAACTCCGCCGAACAGCTGATATCGCGTCTGGAATGCGGTGACTGCTCCGATAAACGCGGCGACTATTGCGGCCAGGGGAAGGGAATCGACGCCGATATTACGCATCTGCCGGATCGTCTCGTTTCCGTACGTCGCCGGATCGCCAAGACCGCGGAAGATGTCGCGCAGGAAATATCCGCGCTCACCAACGCGGGCGAACATCCCCTTCACGGCGCCGGTCAAGTACGGACTCTCGCGAACAGAATTGCGCCGAGAACTCCAAAGACCAGGCTTGGCGTCCATGCGGCCAGCTCAGGCGGAATGAGGCCGTTGCCGCCAAGTCCTTTCGTCAGCTGCACGAGGAAGATGAAGATCACCGTCGTGCCAAGGGCAAGTCCAACGCCATAGGCGGCCCCACCCCGTTGCGTGCTCGTCGCAAGCGACGCGGCAAACAGAAGGATGATCACGCTGGTTATCGGAATTACGATCTTCAGCATCCGCTCGACTTTGAGAACATTCACGTCCGCGCCGGACCGCTCCATCGCGCGGATGAACCGGCCCAGCTCCTTGAAGTTCATGTCCTGCGGCGCCTTCGGTGTGACCATCAGATCCTGTGGCAGCTCGGTGAACCGATTGTCGCGCGCAGAATCGAACGCGTAGGTGACGTTGTTGAGCGAGTCGGTGAGCACATGCATCGTTCCGCTCGCGATTTTCCAGCCCTTCTTCGGCTGATAAGATGCCGCGTTCGAAGCCAGAATGTACGAGGGATAGCTGGGACCTTTGCCTTTTCGCTCGATCGTTAGCCCGTCGATTGCCCTTCGCGCGACATACAGCGTCTGAACCTTGTAGACGCGGCCGGCATCAGCCGCGTACGCGAAATTGTATCGCTGGCTCATGTTCGTGACTGTCTGCCTCTCGAGAAGCGCGAGCTTTTTCTTGGTCGCTAACGGAGCGTATTCACCGATTGCGAGGCCCATCGCGCTGGCGATGATCGCACCGAGGAAAATCGGTGCGATGAATCTGTAGAAGCTGACTCCCGACGCCTTGCTTGCCGTTATCTCCGAATGGCGTGTAAACGCGCCGATCGAGAAAACAGTCGCGAAAAGAACGGCGGCCGGAAGGATCAGGAAAACAGAATCCGGCATGCCATACACATAGCTCATCGCGATGTCGCCTGGCGGCAGCTTCTTCGCGAGATACTTGTCGAGGTTGTCGGTCGCGTCGAACAGAATTACGAGCAGCGGCATTCCCAACGCTGTCGCCAGGAAGATCTTGAACCACTCGGAGAAGACGTACTTGTCGAGGGGGCGAACCAGGCTCACGATGCGCTGGCTCGGGGAATGGCGCGCGGCGCTGCGGCGCCGGCTTTTCGGCGCCTGAGGCGATAGCGAAGGTTATCGAGAACTTCGCGGAAGTCGCCGCCGCGTGACGAGCCGGTCTCGCTTCCCATGCGGGAAAGCAGAACAAGGGCGAGCGTCAGAAATACCGCATTGGCGATCCACATGGAGACGAAAGGTGGCACCATCCCGCGCCTGGCGAGCGATTCGCCGGCGATCAATCCAACGTAATAGAGACCGAATACCACAAGGCTCACGCCGATCGTCAGGCCGACACCGGCGCGGGGAAAGCGCAGCGCGATCGGTGCTCCGAGGAGAACGAAGATGAAGCACGCTCCGGCGAGCGCGAACTTCTTCTGAATCTCCACATCGTATCGGTTAATGCTCTTCAGCGTGTCCATGACCTTCAGTCTGGACGCCTCGAGCTGTCCGGGGATGACTTCAACCGGGACCTGATCGATCGGATCGACGGCGCCGACGTTGGACAGCGCTTGAATCTTCTCGGCATTTCCCGACAAGGGCGGAAGCACTTCACCTGCCGTTGACCTCGGATCGACAGTGACCGGCGGAAATGTCTTACCAAGGATAGGCGCTCCAACCGGCGCGCCGCGCCTCGGAATAATCGGCGCTCGCGGCGAGTCGGGCTGCGGAATCACCGGACCGGAAATGGCCGCGGCCGAATCGATGCCTTTTCGCGCCGAATCCGTTCGCGCTTTAACGCTGTCCTGCACGGGATTCTGCACCGGATTCTGAATCGGCGTTTGTTTTGCCGGAGTCTGCGCGATGAGAGCCTTCACCTTGAGCTTTCCTAGCAGCGAGCAGTAGGCTCTGCCGAGTCCGATGCTCATCGGCGGCGAAGTTTGCGTTGCGAGAACTTCCTTGCTCAGCTTGACCTTCTTCTTGCGCGCAAAGGCGACCTTGTCACGAAACTCCTTCTTCGCGTCGCCAAATCTATGGAGAGCCTCGACCCAGTTTCGCTCCATCTCGCAGATGGACATTTCGCGCTCACCCTTGAACGTGTCGTTCTGGGTCTTCTGAAACGCGTTTCCTACACCCGCGATTCGCGTCAGCTGGGTTGTGAAATAGAGGCGTTGTAACTGTTCAGGCGCATTCGTCGGAACATCCTGAACAGTGCCACTGTAGAGAGTTAAGAGGAGATCAGCCTGGTTGGCCGACATCGCCATGCTCCCGCTGTCCGCGTAGATGGTGCGGCGACGCGTCGGATCACCGAGATCGTAGATGGTGATGTCGCGCATCGTGTTCGAGGTCTGCGACAGACGTCCCGTGCGGAGGTAGAGCTTGCCGGGACTGACTTCGTTGATCACCTGTTCGCGCAGAGCAAAGGTCGGCTTTTTCTGCGCGATGTCTCCCTGCAAAGAGCGGAGCTTGTGATTGGCTCGCGGCAGAATCTGGTCGTTGAAGAAGAGCATGAAGACTGTGACGCCCGCGGCTGCCCACATGACCGGCGTCAGCACGTTTCGGAGGCTCACGCCACTCGCCTTCATCGCCGTTATCTCGTTTTCCGCCGCAAGCCGGCTGAATGCGTACAGCGTGGAGACGAGGACGGCCATCGGCAGCGACAGCGCTACCGTCAACGGCAGCGAAAGCACCAGGAACTCCACGATGACGCTCCACGGAAGCCCCTTTCCGACCAGCTCACCAAACCGCTTTGCTATGTATTGCAGCAGAAGCAGGGAAGTGAGCGCGGTCATCGCGAACATCAGGGGTCCGAAGTGCTCCTTGAGGACGTATTTGTGGAGTATCTTCACGGGGTGAAATATACGGGGGGCCGATGCACCTGTGACCCCGCGGCGACTTCGCGCGGGCGCAGGTCTAATCTCGTACACCTTTGGAGCTCGATATGCTCATTGATCGCGTTCATCGCGCTCAGTGAAGTCGCGGCCGCCCAGAACCCGCAGGACACAGTCGCGCGTCCGCGCCGCGATTCCGTTCGTGTTCCGGCCGACACGGTCCTTCGATTTCCGGCACCCCGAATCAGGCTTGGAGCCGATTCGCTCGGCGTTCGCCTGCCGACCGTTCTATCGCGTGCCGAGCGCGAGACCTACCGACGAGCAGTAGACCAGATCGAGGCGGCGCGTGCCACCGCTTTTCAGCAGAACATGCGGACGATTATCCAGTCCGTCTGGGGCCAGGTAGCTGCGTCCACTTTTGCCACAGCCGAGAAGCCTCCTTCATTTGCGACGGAGCCAAAGGAGAAACCGCAAAAAGTCGCGGCTCGCGCTGGAGACATCATCGCCGAGCATTCGGATCTCGCGCTTCAATTGAATGCGAGGATGGAGCTTCGCGGAGAAAAGAACCTCAACGAGCGATGCGCTGTCAGTGGATTCATCCAGCCGGTATTCGATTGCCAAAGCAATTTTCTGCCGATCATCGATTTCCAGTTCAACGCGAAATCGGGTGGAGTGATTGCCGATCGCATTCATGTCGACGTGGACTACGACACGCAGCGCGAGTTCGACGGATCGAACAACATCTCCATCAACTACGAAGGTCGGGGCAATGAGCTTATCCAGCGCGTCGAGCTCGGCAACGTCACCTTCCAGCCGCCTGTCTCCCGCTTCATCACCGCCGGAATACCGAGCGGCAACTACGGTTTGCAGGCGATTGCGAAAGTTGGCTCGGCGCGTCTGCGAGGAATCGTCGCGCAGAAGAAAGGCAACATCGTCAGCGACCGAATCTTCACTGTCGGTGATCGCACTCTTTCGGCAGTCGACCGGCGCATCGACGATCATCAATTCGAGCCACGCCGATTTTTCTTCACCGTTCCGCCGCGGCTGCTCAGCTCCTATCCGAACATCGACATACTCGACAGCCGGAGGATGGAGCAGCTCGCGATGTCGCTGCCCGACACCATTCGTCCGACGCGCGTCTTTCTGTATCGGCTGCTGATCGGAGGCCAGCCACCAAATCCAAGCGGACCGCAATTCCGGATACTCGGTGACCCCCGATCCCGGCGCGGCCCTGTGTACGAGCGGTTGCGCGAGGGAATCGACTACTACGTCGATCCGTCACAGCTATGGGTCGCACTGGTTCGGCCGCTCTCGCTCAACAACGAGCGACTCGTCGTCGCGTATCGCGTTCGAGTAAACGGCCAGGACACGATTCATGTCACTACAGGCGGAACTCCCGATCTCGAATTCCGATCGCAGTCGGAACAGTTTGCAAATCTTCTGTGGGATCCGCAGGTAACGCCGACCGATCCCGCGTTCGAGCGTGAGATAAGAAGCGTCTATAGAATCGGCGGGCCCGAGGTGCAGCGGCCAAGTGTCGTCGTGAAGATCGTCACCGGCACGAGCGACGATCAGGAGAAGGTCATCGAATCGAAGGGGGCAAACGCAAATACCTATCTCCAGCTCTTTGGTCTCACGCAGCGAACCAACACTTCGACGTTCGACATCGAGAACCGCCTCTGGCCGCGACCCTCTGATCCAAACTTCGAGCTCAGCCTCGGCGCATCCGCATCGAAGGTCATTCGCGACCAGTTCCTTGTTTTCCCATCGCTAAGGCCTTTCGCGAAGAACGGCCTCGCGCGCGGCGCGAATCCGTCGAACGACACGATCTACACGACTCCCTCGGAGTACATACGGTCGGCGCAGCGACCGCAGTCGGTTTATCACCTTCGTGTTCGATATCAGGCCGAAGGGAGTGGGGAGGCGGGAGCCCTGATGCTCGGATCGGTCCAGGTGCGTCCGAATTCCGAGCGTCTCACGGTCGATGGAATTCCGCTTATCCGGGGGTCCGACTACACGGTTGACTATGATCTCGGCCGGGTTGCATTCGCGCGACCAGACACGTTGTTCCCGAGACCGCGGCAGGTTGTGGTGCAGTTCGAGGAGAATCCCGTGTTCGCGGAGACTCCGTCGTCGATCATCGGCGCGAGCGCGGAATTTCCGCTTACTAACGGAAGTGTCAGCTTCACCGCGATCTCTCAAACGCAGAACTCGACATTCAACCGGCCGCCGCTTGGACTCGAGCCGGCGGCGTCACTCGTCGCGGGCGTGACTGCGCAGTTCGGGTTCGATGCTTCCGCGTTGACGTCACTCGTCTCACGACTGCCGTACGGCCAGTCAACCGTGCCCTCGCGCATCAACTTCGCAGGAGAGTTTGCGGCCAGCCGTCCGAAACCGAATGCCGCAGGGCAGGCCTTTGTCGAATCCTTCGAAAGCGAGGGTGGGTTTCTCGTTCCGCTGAACGACACCCAGTGGTACTACAGCAGCCAGCCCGCCATGGGCCGGCAGATACCTGCGAGATTCGGTTCGGATGCACTCGACTTGAATCGAGCGTCGACGATGGCATGGCAGAGTGACGGACTCGACGGGAAAGGTAACGCCGTTCGACCGCGAATCGAGGACATCGATCCGCTCACCAACATCATCGGCGCTGGACTATCCGCGCCAGAACCATTGCTGTGGATGACTCTCTATCCTCTTGCGATCGGAGGACTCCGCAATGAAAGCGACTTTCAATGGAGAGTGAACAACGCACCGTCCGGCCGACGGTGGCGCTCGATCAGAACAACACTTGGTCCCAGCGGCTCGGATCTCTCCCGCATCGAGAACATCGAGTTCTGGGCGCGCATTCCAATTTCGGCTGCACGACGTTCGCGGAATCCGGTGCTCGTGCTCGACTTCGGCGAAGTCTCGGAAAACACCGTCAGCTACTCGCCTGATACCGTAATCGTTCGGCGCAAAATTGGCTCGCCGGCTGCGCGCGACACGTCATATACCGGACGGCAGCTTCAAGGGTTTGATCGCCTCGACAGCGAGCGCGACTTCTTCTCGAGAGCGTTCAACGTCGGCGTGAACGACAACGGCCTGGCTGGCGATGTCGCAGGCGCGATCAATTTTGTGAACGACACACTGTCCGGTGTTCCGCCGCTTGTCGAGACGATCGGAAACTTCCCCACCTGCCGCGGCGGTTACTCTCTCATTCGCATACTCGGCGACTCGCGCGTGAACTGCACTGTCGTCAACAATCGCCTGGATGAGGAAGACATCGACGGCGACAACACGCTCAATCTCACGAGCGGCGAGAGAAATTCCGAGCAGCTTCGCCGTTACATCGTTAACCTTGCCGACACAGGTGCGTACACACGCGTTGGACGCTGCTTATCCAGTGGTCGCGTCGTCGTCGGTCCGCAGCAGGAAGAAGTGTGCTGGGTATTGATTCGCGTGCCGTTCAGAACGGCCGACGACTCACTCGGTACACCGCTGCTCCGACGAATGCGCGCGCTTCGCATGACGATGATCTCCGGAGCCGGCGCCGGCGACAACGATTTCACTCAGGTTCCGATTGCGCGACTGCGCCTCACGGGGGCGCCATGGCTTAAGCGCAGCGACGCAGGCCTTCGCGGAATAGCGGCCGAGATTCAGGGTGCTGGCTTCGTGAACGCCGGAGTGATCGGCACGCAGGACAAAAATCTCGCGAACGGATTGAGCTACGAATCTCCGCCCGGCGTCGTCGACGAGCCTGACACGAAGCGAAGCAACTTCCAGACGAATCGCGTTCAGATCAACGAGCGATCGCTTCGGCTCACTGCCGGCGGACTGAATCAGTTCGACCGTGCCGAAGCTTACTTCAGATTTCCTGAAGGCGAGAAGAACTTCATGGCGTACAAGGAGCTGCGGCTCTGGGCGCGCGGAATTCGGAACGGATGGGGAACGAATGGCGATCTTCAGTTCTACGTGAAGATCGGTCGTGATCCGAACAACTTCTATCTCTACCGCACGCCGTTGAATGGCGGCAACGATCGCGCCGCATGGCTGCCCGAGGTGAAGGTCAACTTCCAGACGCTGTTCAAGCTGCGCGGAGAGATTCAGAACGCTTATCTGTCCGGTACGCCGACGCGATCGTGCAATGGGCTCGATTCGGTTCTGATTGCGCGCACTCCGCTCCCGCCTGGAGGCGTGCGATATGTAGCGTGCGCCGATGGGTACATCGCGTACACGTCGGACCCAGGTGTAACCCCGCCGAACCTTGCAGCGGTGCAGGAGCTGTCGGTTGGAATGGTTCGTACGGGAGTCGGCCAGTCGTCGCGGCCGATCGCTCCTGACGACACCGTCGAGCTGTGGGTTGACGACATTCGCCTCGGAGGTGTCGTAGACGAGGCCGGCTTTGCAGGACAGGCGTCGCTCACCATTCTCGCGAGCGACTTCGCCGACATTCGCTTCAACGTCAGCAGGCGTGATCCGAATTTCAGGCAGCTGGCAGAGCAGCCGAGCTTTCTGACGGACAACGCGCTGAATGTGAGCTCGGCGTTTCATATCGAGAAGCTTCTCCCGCGAGGATTCGGCTGGTCGGTGCCGGTCAGTGTGAACTACGCATCGGCGTCGAGTGATCCACTGTTCGTTTCGCGAACTGACGTCGAGGGAGACATCGTCGACGGACTGCGAACGCCGAGGTCGTCGGCAACGTCGGTGACGTTTGCGGTTGCGCGCGCGACGCCGCTCGAGGGGTCGAGGCTCGCGCCGCTAGTGAACAATCTTTCGCTAGCGGGAACGTACACGTCTGGAATGGCGCGATCGGAGTACGAGAATGGTCGCGCGCGCAATCTTACTGTCGGGCTCGACTACAACTTGTCACGCGCGCTTCTTCCTGAATTGTCGAAGTGGGCCCCGGCCGAGCTGCATGTGACGAGTGTGTACACGCGCGGGAATGACAGACGGCTGACTTACCTCAAGCCTGCGGAAGCGATCGACGACATCCCCCGTCAGATCGCGGGGTTGACCAGCACATGGAGAAACGGGACGTCGTTCCAGCTGCGGCCGTCGAAGTCGCTGAGCGGTCGGCTCGATTTCAATTCGGTGAGAGATCTTCGCGGATATGGCGAGAACACTCCGCTCGGCGTGATCACTGGAAGCGATAGAGCTCGAATCCTGGGCGCCGATGCCGGGCTCGAGCGTGAGCGCGAGATGCAGGCGGGCTTCAATTTCACTCCAACCATCTCGACGTGGATCAAGCCGCGCATCGATTTCGGAAGTTCGTACAACATGCTTCGCGATCCGAATACGCTGAGCTTTCTCGAGATCGAGGATTCGACTCGCAGCGTGCGCCTGCCGCGGCGCCTGGGCAGTTCGCAGACGACGACCGCAGGGGTAATTGTCGATCTCCCGCGAGCGGCGAAGAACTACATGGATTCGACCAGCCGGTTGGCCAGGCTGCTGACCGCGATTCAGCCGATCGACATCAACTACAATAGAAGTCTGCTTTCCGTATTCGATCAGTCGCCCGGATCGGCGCCGGTTTCATATCAGCTAGCGTTTGGCGGAGTGGACCGCTTCAGGGAGATGA